>JANTFK010000034.1 GCA_024763595.1 Bacteroidales bacterium
CCCCGGAGACCCCCGTTCCAATATAGAGGAGCCCTTTGCTTTCCACATACGCCGTTCTTCTGATCGTATCCGGGAAATGGGAATTACCGCCATCGATAATAATGTCCCCCTTCTCCAGGTGGGGAATCAGCATCTCAATGAAATCATCCACGGGTTTACCCGCTTTCACAAGCATCATTACCTTCCTGGGGCGCTCCAGGGAAGCAATAAACGCTTCTATGGAGTGAGCACCGATGAATTTTTTTCCCTTTCCGCGGCCATTGATGAACCGGTCAACTTTTTCCACCGTCCGGTTATAGACGGCCACGGTGAATCCGTTTCGTTCCATATTCAGCACCAGGTTCTCACCCATTACAGCCAGGCCAATCAACCCAATGTCAGCTTTTTTTGTCATGTTTGTTGTTGTTTTATCTGTTTAAAATTTTTAATTTCTGAATGTTCTAAATATTTCATAATAAATGGCATAAATGTCCTGCGCAATCATGCCCGATATGCTCATGGCACAGAAAACCCAAGTTTTTCCAGTATGGAGGTAATCTCCCGGTTTCCATGGGAAAGCCGGATGGAATACAAAGGGGGTTCCCTGCGAAGCGGATAGTTACCCCTCAATTGTTCAAATGCATCCGGATTGCTCCTGAGCCGCCGGTCATCTGAAGTGACATCATAAGTCTTGCTGTACGCCTCCCACAGGTTGTTGTACAGGCTCCCGGCGGCACCATCCACACTGATCTCCTGCTGCCCGGGCAACGGAATATCCGACGGTGCCCAGTCATCCAGTCCCAGCCCGAAAAAACGGCTGACGGCCCTGACGGCCATGGTGGTCCCGTTGGCCTTCCCATCCAGGGAGTAACCGGCGATGTGGGGTGTTCCCAGGGTGATGGAACGCAACAGGGCCGGATCTACCCCGGGTTCACTTTCAAACACATCCAGGATCACATCCGAGAAGTTGTTCCGGGTAATGGCTTCTGTCAACACCTTTTCATGCACCACCGCTCCCCTGGATGAATTAATCAGCACAGCACCTTTTTTTACCCTGCCGGCAAATGCTTCATCAACAAGATGCAGGGTATTATCTGTCCCGCCTCTGTTAAGAGGTACATGCAGGGTAAGGATATCGGCACCTGCGAGCAGTTCATCCAGTTCTACGAAACCCCTGTTCCCCTCCTCCCTGGCCCTGGGCGGATCATTCAACAAAACGCGCATTCCCAGCGCTTCTCCGGCAGCGGCTACCTTTCTGCCCACATTACCCACACCAATGACTCCCAGTGTCTTCTTTTTTAAATCGATCTTACGCTGTACAGCCAGAAAGAGCAAAACAGAAACCAGGTATTGCCGGACAGAGGAGGAGTTGCAACCCGGTGCATTGGTCCAGCGAATGCCCTTCGAATCACAATAACCGGTATCGATATGGTCATATCCGATGGTGGCAGAGGCAATGAAACGGACCCCGGTCCCTTCCAGCAGGTTGCTGTCACACCGGGTCCGGGTCCGGGTAATCAGGGCATCTGCATCCATCAGGTCTTTCCTGGTAATCTGACTACCCGGCAGGTATTTCATCCGGGCCACTTTTTCCAGGGCACCGGAAAGAAAGGGGATCTTATCATCCGCAACAATGCATATCTTCTCCATTATTCCCCGAATTTATCTTTCCATGCCCATAATCCCAGGGCGGGATTGGAAATATAATAGATCTCCTCTCCACCGGGAAGGGTATTGAATCCGTCTTTCAGGGTTTCAGGATCATAGATCTTCATCATCTCCTCCAGATTCCCGTAACGGTAATTCACCGATTCAATTTCACCTGCAGATAAATGGCGCGGACAGTAGGTTACAGAAAACCGTCCCTCCGTGGAGCCATGGATCAGATGGGCTGCAGCACTCAGATTTTGCTGAAGATCCCTGTTCTCTTTCACGGCAGCAAGAATTTCGGGTGTGGTCAGGTAACCATACTTCCTGATCAGCCTGTCGATCTCCTGATCCTCTCCAAACTCCTTCAGTCCGGGTGCCAGGACCAGCAGTTCACCTCCGTCTGCTATGGCCATACGCGTCCTGTAAATACTTTTATTACCCAGCCATGTACTCTTAAATTCTTCCGGTTCAAGGTAAACCACCACCTTATTCAAAGGTTTATCAAGCAATTCGAAATTTACCCGGAGCGAAAGTTCTGAGGCCATTTTAAAACATGCCTCATCATCCCCTATAAAGAGGCCGCGCACAACCAGATCTCCCGTCTCCTGCCGGCCGACTACCGTAAGCACATATACAAGCGGAAGATGGGATGCAAAATGGTCCGAAGCATAGTTCAATACGCTTCTCACCGGCGTATCTGCCCTGCCCATCATACGCTCCATCCCGTAAGCGGCCCCCAGATAATGGCTCTTATTGATCCCTTCGGGGCCGCCTGTCCCCACAAAAATATTCTTATTGTAATTGGCCATCCCGATCACTTCATGGGGCACCACCTGCCCCACCGACAGGATCAGGTCGTGGCCCCCCTCCGCCAGCAACCTGTTCACCTGTGCAGGCCAGGAAAAGGAGACCCTGCCTTCTGATACCTCCTCCACAAAAGCAGCCGGGACCTCACCCAGGGTTACAACATCTTTACGCCAGTCATGAACCCTGAAAAGGGAAGCCGGTACGGGCCCGAACATCTTATCTATCTCCCGGCCGGACATGGGTGTATGGGTCCCCAGCGCGGGCAAAATATCGTTCAGCCTATCACCAAAATATTCCCAGGCAAACCGGGTAAGCAACCCGGCCTCACTGTAATACCTTGTAATGTCCGGCGGAACGGCCAGTACACGGTTTCTGTGCCCGATCTTATCCATTGCTTCATAAAACCCCTGTCTGAGCGCTTCTTGTGAAAGCACAGTATCAACACCCCCTTTGGCATAATAGATCATCTTTTCAGTAGGATTGAGGTTGATAATAAGTTAGATTTTCCCTGGTAATGATATCGATGGGCAACATCTGGCGCTGATCAGGTTCCCGGTTGAATGCCACCAGGTTAAAGAGTGTTGTAATCCCGCGGAAGGCCTGTTCTTCGGGTTTCTGGGAAATGAGAAAATCGATGTAATCCCTTTTCAGGTATTCAATGCTTCCGGGCAGCAGGTCATAGCCCACCAGTCTCAGATTCATGGTACCCCGTTTCACAAAGAATTCTGCCACTTTGTACACCCGCGAATTGGTAACAAACAGACCTGCCACGTCATATGTATTCAGGCATTCGTGCAGTTTCTTTTTCAACTGCTTGTCGTCCATCCCGTTCAGGTCGATGGTCAGCAGGTGGTTCAGGCGCCCGCTGTGTTCCTCAAAATAGCTTCTGAAACCTCTCTCCCGGTCAAAGACATGTGCGTAATTGTTTTTTCTGGCCGACATGTTCACAATGGCCACATCCCTTCCCGGTTCCAGACCGTAATTCAGCAACTTTGCTGCCACATAACCACTTTGAAATGCATCCTGTCCGATAAAACTTCTGACCACGGGGGCCTCCAGGTATGAATTGAAAAGGACCACGGGTATCTTATTCTTTTCACATTGTTTTAAAAATGAAAGCGACTCTTCCTCAAAGACAGGGGCAAAGAGGATACCCTGCAGTTTTTCATAAGGAAGGGAATTTACACACCGGTTGAAATCGGCCGGATCGAACTGGTCAAAATAGTAACGGTCCACCGTAATATCGTAATGAGACAAATCATCCAGCCCCTTCTCCAGGCCTGAGAGAGGAAGCTTCCAGAAAGCGTGTTCGCTAACGACCCGCGGCATCACCACTGCCAGTCTGATCTTGCGTTTCAGGGCCAGTGAACTGGCGATGATATCGGGCTTATAATGATATTGATTCAGGATCTGCTGAACCTTTTCCCGGGTTTTCCGGGATACCCCTCCCCGGTTATGGATCACCCGGTCCACCGTTCCATTGGATACCTGGGCTATTTCAGCAATATCCTTAATGCGTATCATTTTTATTACTTTATTGTACAATAAATTATCAAGTACTGCAGGATGCTCTGAATATCATTATGAATAGCAAATTTAAGCAAAATATGTTGGATTTTCTCCGGGATTGATTAATTTCGTGTACGAACACGAAAACAAGATGGTCCCATGAGATTAGAAAAGTATTCATTCGGCATTGGCGACAGGTTTGGCCGGCAGGGCATGGCACAGCTAAAGGCCATCCGGCAGGCCAGGGCTGCGGGCATTAACCTCGTTCCTGTCTGGAACAAATCCAACCGCGAACACCAGATCATTCACTCATCTCCGGCAGATACCCGGAGGGAAGCCGATAACGCTGTTGCTGCCCTTAACTGGAAGTTCCCATACTATGTGGATGCCGATCATATCAACCTGAACACTGTCGATGCTTTTCTGGATCATTCCGATTTCTTCACCCTGGATGTGGCTGACTACATTGGCAGCAAAGCAACACAGGAATTGACAGATGCCTTTCTTTTCCGGGCTGCCCGGTATGAAGGCGTCCTCAAGATCCCCGGCATTGATGATCCCTTTCATATAACAAGGGAGACCCTGACCGCTATTGCGGGGAACTTCCTTGGGGCGGTGCATGAAGCTGCAGCCATTTACCAAGGGATAAGGCAACACAAAGGGGACGGCAGCTTCATTGCAGAGGTATCCATGGATGAAGTGGATAATCCCCAGACACCCGTGGAACTCTTTTTCATCCTGCTGATGCTGAGCATGCAGGGAGTTCCCGTTCAGACCATTGCTCCAAAATTCTCAGGCAGGTTCAACAAAGGGGTGGATTACCAGGGTAACGTGGAACAGTTCAGAAAGGAGTTTGAGCAGGATTTGCTGGTCATTGCGTATGCCATTCAATCCTTTGACCTGCCCGGCAATCTCAAGTTAAGCGTTCACTCGGGAAGTGATAAATTCACCATCTATCCCATCATGGGAGAGCTGATCAGAAAATATGACAATGGGATCCATATCAAGACAGCCGGGACCACCTGGCTGGAAGAGGTCATTGGCCTGGCCCTGGCAGGAGATAAGGCACTGGATATGGCAAAAACCATTTATTCCACAGCTTACAAACGGCAGGAGGAGCTTTGTGCTCCATACGCTACCGTGATCGATATCGATCCGGCCGGGCTTCCCTCCCCGTCAGAAGTATCCGGATGGAGCGGGGAAAAATTCGCCCATACACTCAGGCACATTCCCGGCCATCCCGATTATCATCCCGGTTTCAGACAATTAATCCATGTGGGGTACAAAATAGCTGCGGAACTTGGAGAAGCGTACCTTGAAATGATCGGGAACCACGCCCGGATAGTGGAAGAACAGGTTACAACCAATATTTTTGACAGACACATAAAACGACTGTTCCCTGATATAAAGCAATCATGAAAAACTTTCTGGATGAGGATTTCTTATTGAACAACGACACCGCTGTTAAGCTCTATCACGAAGTAGCCAGCCAGATGCCGGTAATTGATTACCACTGTCACCTGAACCCTGCAGAGATCGCATCGGACAAGCAATTCGAAAACCTGACACAACTGTGGCTGGCAGGGGATCACTACAAATGGAGGGCCATGCGGGCCAACGCTATCGATGAAAGGTTCTGCACGGGGAATGCCACAGATGAGGAGAAATTTGAAAAATGGGCCGAAACGGTACCTGAGACCCTGCGCAATCCACTCTATCACTGGACACATCTTGAACTGCAACGCTACTTTGGAATTCATGATCTGTTGAACAGCCAGACCGGTAAAAATATATACCGCCGGGTCAATGAGATGCTGGGCACGCCGGAGTTCAGTGTACGCAACCTGATCCGGAAGATGAATGTGAAGGTCATCTGCACAACCGATGATCCGGTTGATACACTGGAACATCACCGGAAGATAGGTGAAGACGGGTTTGAAACCAGGGTTCTGCCGGCCTGGAGGCCCGACAAAGCCATGGCAGTAGATGATGCGCAAACTTACAACCGTTACGTTGACAGGCTGGAAGAAGTCTCGGGCCTTTCCATATCAACCCTGGCAGATCTGTATGCAGCACTTCGCAGGCGCCATGACTTTTTTCACACCATGGGGTGCCGTATTTCTGATCACGGTCTGGACACCTTCTTTGCGGATGCCTGTACCCCTGAAGAGGCAGGGAGGATATTTTCCCGGGTGCGGTCGGGAAAAACAGCCGGGGCCATGGAAGCAGGAAAGCTAAAATCGGCCATCCTGACCGAACTGGCAGTGATGGACCATGAAAAAGGGTGGGCACAACAATTTCATGTGGGCGCCATCCGGAACAATAACAGCCGCCGGTTCAGGACCCTGGGACCCGATACGGGTTTTGACTCCATCGGGGATGATGCAATGGCCCGGTCAATGGCACGTTTTTTTGACAGGCTGGACCAACAGGAAAAACTGGCAAAAACCATTGTCTATAACCTCAACCCGCGTGATAATGCATTGATGGTGACAATGATGGGCAATTTTAACGATGGAAAAATCAGGGGGAAAATGCAGTTCGGATCAGGATGGTGGTTCCTGGACCAGAAATACGGGATGACCGACCAGATCAATACACTCTCCTCCCTCGGATTACTCAACCATTTTGTGGGTATGTTAACAGATTCCAGGAGCTTCCTCTCCTACCCCAGGCATGAGTATTTCAGAAGGATCCTGTGCAATCTTGTGGGCAGTGACGTGGAAAACGGGGAAATCCCCAACGACAGGAATTTACTGGACAGCCTGATAAAAAATGTGTGTTATTTCAATGCAAAAAGCTATTTTGCATTTTAAATAACAAATGCATAATGCCCATCAGGATTGTACGGATCGCCGTTGTATCTGTTTTATTGTTACTATTTGCTGCTCCGCTCTTTTCACAGGGCATACGTGGTGAGATCAGGGATGTAAACGGTCAACCTGTTCCCTACGCTGCCATATTTATTAAGGAACTTACACGGGGGACCACCTGTAATGCACTGGGTAAGTTCTCCCTTCCGCTTCCGGACGGCTCCTATACCATCTATTTCAGAAGCCTGGGCTACACCGAGGTATCCCGGACCATTGATATCCAAGGATCTTATACCGATCTGGATATTGAACTCCCCCCGCAGACTTATATGATCCCGGAAGTAAGGGTAAGTGCCACCGGTGAGGATCCCGCTTACTGGATCATGAGAAAGGCCATCGGGCTGGCCAATTATCACCTGCATGAAATATCCAGCTACGATGCAGAGATTTATATCAAGGGAAGCGCCATCATCGAGAAACTGCCCAGGGCCATTGCCAGGAGGGTGGAGGTCAACGATATAAAAGTGGAGGAAGGCGAGGCCTACATGCTGGAGTCACTCAACCAGGTAAGCTTTACAGCGCCTGACAAGTACAGGATGCGGGTCATCGCATCCCAGAATACGCTGCCCGGGTATACCGAGAATGTGAATCCCATGGATTACATCAATACAAGCCTCTACCAGCAACAGATCGAATCGTTTGTGTCACCGCTGGCACGCAGTGCATTCTCTTATTACCGCTACAGTTTTGAAGGAACTTTTATGGAAGGAACCTATGTGGTCAACAAGATCAAAGTAACACCGAAAAGAAAAAGCCAGCAGCTCTGCGAAGGCTATCTCTATATTGTGGAGGATCTCTGGTGCCTGCATTCATCGGACCTGTCTGTAAATACGATTGCCGGCAGGCTTTCCCTGCAGCAACTTTATGCCAATGTCATCATGGATGCGTGGCTGCCAGTCAGTCATAAGATCAGGATAGATGTGGGAATCGCCGGTATCCGGGGGGAGGTCACCTATGTCTCTTCGTTGAAATATTCAGATGTAACCCTGAACCCCAACCTGCCGGATACATATTTTACGGCCATGGATAGCTTCCGGGAAAGCCAGGACACAATCACAGAAGCAGAGGCCCCCATATCCAGAGAGCAGGAAAAAATCAATGAAATACTGGAAAAGGAGGAGATGACCAACCGCGATGTGGCCCGCCTTTCAAAGCTGATCGAAAAAGAGAGTGCAAATGCAGGCGGTAAAAAGGAAGGAGCGGATCTGAACCAGACCGGTACCACTTTTACCGTGGCGGAGAATGCGGTCAAAAATGATTCTGTTTACTGGCACCGGATGAGGCCCATCCCCCTCACACCGGAAGAATTGGTTACACTCACAGAGCGGGATTCCATCCTCGGGATCACACGGGCCAGCGGGCAGTCCGACACCCTGAGAACCACCGGGAGAAGACAAAAGCCGGTCAGGGGTATCATATCCGGCCGGACCTATACCCGTAACAGGGGACGATTCAGGTTTACACATGATGGTTTACTGGATCCGGAGATGATGGATTACAATACAGTGGACGGCCTCTCCTATGGTCAGGCATTCAGGCTCAGTATCAAACCCGACACCATCCATACCCTGCGTTCCCACCTCATGGCAGCCTATGCCTTTCACCGCAGGGCTCCCATGGTAACATGGAATACGGATCTGCTCTACGCCCCGATGGCAAGGGGAAAGGTGGCTGTTTATCTCAACTATACCTCATCAGATTTCAATGGAGAGACGGGGATACCCGGTTTCACCAACATGGCCTATACCCTGTTCCTGCGGGATAATCACCTTAAAAAATATGAAACCATCGATGCCACTTTATACAACAGGATCGATATTGCCAATGGTCTTGTCCTCACCGCATCAGCCACATACGGCATTCAGCAGAGGCTCATCAATCACAGTGACTTTTCTTTTTTCTTCAGCCAGCAAAAGGAATTCACCCCCAACCGGCCGGCACAGCTGCAGGAGGATGATCCCTCCCTCCTGGATCATAAAAAACTGATGGGTGTATTGCGGCTGGACTATACACCACAGCACCACTATGTGGTACGCAACCACAGAAAAGATATGCGCGATTCCAGGTGGCCCACATTCTCGGTTGAGTACCGGCAGGCATTCCCCCTGGAACAGCCGGGTTGGTCCGATTTCAGCCAGTTGCAGCTGGGAGTTGCCCAGCAGATGAACGCCGGTTTGCTCGCCCAACTCGACTGGTCGCTGGGTGCAGGCCATTTTCTGAACACTACCTCTCTGCACTTTTCCGATTTCAAACATTTTAAATCAACTCCCCTGCTCATCGATATGGCCGGATTCAGCAATGCTCTGATGTTCCTGGACTACTATGAGGCCAGCACGGCATCCTCATGGTTCAATGCAGATGTCAAACTGACATCTTCCTATTTACTCTTCAAATTCCTGCCCTTTTTCAGCGAGAGGCTCTGGAAGGAATCCATTGGCTTCTCATACCTGCACACCCCCGAAACACCGCACTACCTGCAGGTGGGATACAGCCTGAATGAACTTTTCCTGTTGGCCGACCTGGGAGTATATGCCGCGTTCCGTGACTGGCACTACACCGGTATTCAGCTGCGCCTGAATTTCAGGTTCTGACCTTTCCCGGTCACATCCGGTGATCATGCAACCAGCGATCAAGGCTCCCCTCCTGATCTGAAGTGCAATATTTAGCGGAGTGTGAGAATTTATGTAAGTTTGACTGTAGAACAAAAGGAAGAAGCGGGCAGGCAACAAAACAGATATAAAAAAAGATGTGTAATTGAAAATTTTATACGGGTGAAATTAAAAGAAAAACTGGGATACAGGGAGGGAATCCTGGGCATTGCAGCCAACCTGGTGTTATTTGCACTCAAGTACTGGGCAGGCACGGTATCCGGTTCCCTGGCACTGCTGGCAGATGCCTGGCATACCCTTTCCGATTCGGCCAGTTCGGTCATTGTCGTGGGCAGTGTTAGACTTTCATCCAGGAAAGCGGATGAAAGACATCCTTTCGGACATGGCAGATACCAGCAGATCGCCTCACTTTTCATAGCCTTCTTCCTGGGGATTGTAGCCTATGAATTCATGACAGATGCCGTGGTCAAATTTTCCAGGCATGAACCCACCCGTTTTGGAACCCTGGCCATCCTGGTTACCGTGGTTTCCATCGTCGTCAAAGAGGGCATGGCCCAGTATGCCTACCGGACCTACCGGAAAACCGGTCTGGAAACACTCAGGGCCGATGGGTGGCATCACCGGAGCGATGCACTCTCTTCTGTGGTTGTATTAGCAGGGATCCTGCTTGGAAACCGTTTCTGGTGGACGGACCCGGTGCTGGGATTTCTGATCAGTCTGATGCTTTTCTATGCGGTCTATGAAATTGTCCGGAATACGGTTAGCCACCTGCTGGGGGAAAAACCCGGCAAGGAGATGATAACCCGTATCAATGAGATCATCAGCCAGGTATCGGACAGGGAGATCTGCCCGCACCATTTCCACCTTCATACCTATGGCGATCACCGGGAACTGACTTTTCACATTATGCTGCAGGGTGATCTTGATATCGCTACGGGTCATGCGATTGCCACCGAAATTGAAAAGGTCCTGAAGGAAAAGCTGGACATTGAAGCTACCATCCATGTGGAACCCAATCCTGACATATAAAGTGAAGTGTCACTGAAAATTTTAAACGGATGAAGCAACAGGAAAAGCCGGACCATCAATTTTCATACTGAACCCAACACTGATCAAACGAAACAGTTCGCAACTAATAAAACGATAATGATGGCAATACATTATGAAATCAGATTTTCCAATCATCCTGATGATGCACAACAATATGACACCGAAAGGCTGAGAAAGGAGTTCCTGGTGGATCGCCTGATGGTCCCCGGTGAAATCAACATGGTCTACTCCATGAATGACCGGTTTATTGTGGGTGGTGCGGTTCCCACAGATGAACTTGAACTAACGTCAATTGACCCCCTGAAAGCAGAGCATTTTTGCGACCGCAGGGAACTGGGTATCATAAATGTGGGCGGGGATGCCACCATCCGCGTTGACGGGAAGGATTATCAACTGGGGTATAAAGATGCACTCTATGTGGGAGCCGGTTCCAAAGAGATCAGGATGATCAGCAGGATAGCAGATCAGCCTGCACACCTCTATTTCAACTCGGCACCCGCCCACCGCTCCTATCCCTGTAAGATTGTGACCCAGGATGATGCGGAGGTGGTGGAACTGGGGGCCCTGGAAAAGTCCAATGCCAGGAAGATCAATAAACTGCTGGTGAATTCCCTGGTTGATACCTGCCAGCTCCAGATGGGTATGACCGAGCTGCAAACGGGCAGTGTCTGGAACACCATGCCCCCCCATCTGCACAGCCGCCGCATGGAGACCTATTTCTATTTTGAAGTACCGGATGAACAGGCCATATGCCATTTTATGGGGGATCCCGGAGAGACCCGGCATATATGGTTGCAAAATGAACAGGCAGTGATCTCCCCACCCTGGTCCATCCATGCAGCTGCAGGGACCAGCAACTACATATTCATCTGGGGTATGGCAGGCGAAAACCTCGACTATGGTGACATGAATATCTTTCAGGCTGCACAGTTACGGTAAAAACAGAAAACTATGGAAAATAATAAACCAACTATGGAAGATCATGTGATAACCAATAACAATTCGTCCTGGACAGAGGTTGGTCCGGGAGTGAGAAGAAAACTGATTCATACCGGGAAGCTGATGATGGTCATTGTGGAGTTCTCCGGCGGACCGGCTAGTTACCCCGATCCTTTTCATGACCACCCCCATGAACAGGTATCCTATGTGGCAGAGGGGGAAATTATCCTGCTCATCCAGGGTGTGGGTGAGAAGAAACTAAAAAAAAGAGAGATGTTTGCCATTCCCTCCGGGGTGCCCCATGCAGTGCAGACATTAACCCCGCTTGTCAGGATCATTGACTGCTTCACACCCCTCCGTGAAGAGTTCCTGTAAACCACAAATCCAATTACAGATGGCACAGAAGTTATTTAACCTTTCAGGAAAAACGGCCCTTGTAACCGGGGCCACGCACGGCCTGGGGATGGCCATTGCAACCGGTCTGGCACAGGCCGGTGCCACCATCGTGATCAATGATGTGTTTCCTGAAAAGCTGGAAGCAGCAAAAAAAACATATGCTGATAGGGGAATAGAGGCACATACCTACCTGCTGGATGTGACAGACGAGGATGCGGTTGATAAGCTTATTCCGGTGATCGAGCAAGAGGTGGCCAGCATCGATATTCTTGTCAATAATGCCGGGATCATTAAACGGATCCCGATTCTTGAGATGAAGGCGGAAGCGTTCCGCCAGGTACTGGATGTTGACCTGACCGGACCGTTCATCATGTCCAAGACGATTGCGAAAGGGATGATAGAACGCGGGTACGGAAAGATCATCAATATGTGTTCCATGATGAGTGAACTGGGGAGGGATACGGTATCGGCCTATGCTGCGGCCAAAGGAGGGCTCAAAATGCTTACCCGCAACATGGCAACAGAATGGGCCAGGTATAACATCCAGGTCAACGGGATCGGACCCGGCTATTTCGCTACCACGCAAACTGCTCCCATCCGGGTAGCTGGACACCCTTTCAATGACTTTATCCTGAACAGAACACCTGCCGGACGGTGGGGTGATCCTGAGGACCTGGCGGGAACAGCCGTCTTCCTGGCATCCAGCGCCTCTGATTTCGTGAATGGCCAGGTAATTTATGTGGACGGTGGCATCCTTGCAACAATTGGAAAACCGTCCAGTGAGGCATAATCCGAAACCATAATTCAAACCAAATCAAACCTTCATTATGAAAAAGATCCTTTTACTTTCCGCTATGATCGCTGTAACAGCAGCCTCCTGTACCCGGCAACAGGAGATACTCCTGCAGGTATCCAACCCGATGGACCGTACACGGGAAGATGCCATTGTTCTGCTTACGCGCGGTGAGATATCCAAATGGTCAGAGATACAGGCCGGTAAACTCCCTGTTCTTCAGGATCTGCGCGGAAGCTATATTCCCTGCCAGGCTGATGATGTGGACGGGGACGGGGAATGGGATGAGCTGTTCGGGCTGATCTCCCTGGGACCATCGGCACAAAAAAAAGTGGCTGTTACCTTTGTTGACTCCGCGGCATACCCGGTATTTCCAACCCGGACCAACATCAGGCTGGGGAGCAATGAGGCAGGTTACCCCGAACTCCCTGCAGCAGACAGGCTGGAAGGGGTGTCATACCACAACTTCGATGGCCGTACAAGTGCAGTATTTCAAATGGAAGGTGTAGCCTGGGAAAATGATGTGGTGGGATTCCGCAACTACATGGATCAACGCAACGGCATTGATATTTTCGGAAAAACCACCTCCCGGATGGTCCTTGACAGCGTGGGTATAGCCGGGAGCCCAAGTTACCATGAACCTGCCGGCTGGGGTATGGATGTACTCAAAGTAGGAAGCAGCCTGGGGGCAGGAGCCATCGGTTTTATGTACCGGGACTCCATTTACCGGGTGGGGGATAACGGCCATGGTAGCTACCATCTGCTCTTCGAGGGGTCACAGCGAAGCAGGTTCAACCTCACCTATTCCAACTGGAAAATAGAGCAATTCCCGCTGGAGGTGGTCCATCAGATCGGGATCATTGGAGGCAGGCACTATTACCAGGGCCTGGTATCCCATACCGGTGGACCGGACAACCTGGCACTGGTTGCCGGGATCGTCAATATGAAAAGCGACTCACTTCATGTCCTGGAACTGAATGAAAACTACACGGCCCTGGTCACGCATGCCCCGCAGGCAGAAGATGGAAGCATCCTGGCCATGGCGCTGATGGTACCCTCAGCTTACCTGAAAACAACCGGTCAGACACGAGATCAGGGTGAAGGGATTATTCAAACTTACTATGCAGTACTTGATGCAGAGCCCGGTAAACCCCTCCCATACAGGTTCTATGCATTATGGGAACAGGAGGACCCCCGGTGGGCCAGCCTGGAAGAAGTGACAGCGTTCCTGCGTCAGGAAGCCGGACGCTGGACCCAGTCAGTAATTTACCAGGTATCACCCTGACCAAATATGAATGAATGATCTCGAACACTGTTGCTGATAAAGAACGTTTATGTTCGTATCTTCAGTTAATTTTCTTTTATTGTACGCTTTTTGCCGGACGTTCAGGACGCTTTTAACATTTTTATGATTTGTATCCTGCCGTAGTTTTTTCTTTATTTGATTATCCCTACTTTTAACGCTTTTAAGTGCGCAATCGATTGTACATCACTTATGAAAAGCTTTGCAGTCATCTTATTGACCCTCTCCGTCCTGTTTTCCGGTTGTATGCAAAAGCAGCAGGGTAAGGTCCTGAAACTGGCCCATGGACTGGATCCTTCACACCCGGTACACAGTGCCATGGTCTATATGGCTGATCGCTGCAGGGAGCTGTCGGACGGTAAACTGACCATTGAAATATATCCCAGCGGACAGCTGGGTTCAGAGCAGCAGTGCGTGGAACTCCTTCAGATCGGTAGCCTGGCCATGACCAAAGTTTCTGCCGCCGTCATGGAGAGTTTTACCGAGGATTTCAAGGTACTGGGGTTGCCGTATGTGTTCAGATCCAGGGAGCATTCCTTCAGGGTACTGGATGGGGAAATAGGAAAGGAATTGCTTTTAAGTACAGTACCCTACTGGATCAGGGGGCTCTGTTTCTATGATGCCGGAAGCAGGAGCTTTTATACCATCAATAAACCCATATACACCCCGGACGATCTGAAAGGCCTGAAGATCAGGGTTATGAAAAGCATCACAGCCATGGAGATGGTGAAAGCCCA
>JANTFK010000035.1 GCA_024763595.1 Bacteroidales bacterium
AGATATTCTATATCGTGCCGCATCTGTCTATTTTAGAATAGGAAATTTAGATAAAGCTCTTAAACTCAGCAATATGGGGATTGATGCCTTAAATGAATTTTTATCAGAATTATCATATGGCGATGACAACATTACAAAAAGAAATCAATTTATCACTGCTATACCTGAATTGTTCATTTTAAGAAGTCGTATTCTTTTCGCGTACTATTTACAATCCTCAACACCCGAAAAACTGACCGAAACTTACAAATCTTACAAGGAATCCATAGAGACGCTGAACTACATGAAGTTGGCCATGAATGATGAAAAGAGTAAGCTATATGCCACTTCACAGATCCTGGAGGTTTATTACGAGGCCATTTATGTGGGGAAGATGTTGTATGAACTGACAGGTGAATTTGAATACCTGCAACAGTCATTTGAATTCGCGGAAACCAGTAAATCTTTTGCACTATATAGTGAGATCAAAGATGTTGAAGCCATGCAATTTTCCGATTTGCCGGCAGAGATCAAGCAAAAGGAGAATCGTTTTATGGGTGAGATCCAGGCATATGAGGAGTGGCTATATGACGAACAACTGTCCGAGGAGCCGGATCAACATAAAATAGATTTCTATAAGGAAAGGCTTTTCCATTTAAAAGATGATTACAATGACCTGAAACAGGACATTGAAACCAATTATGCCCAGTATTATGAACTGAAATACAATCCCACGTTTGTTACGCTGAAGGATGTCCAGAATGACATATCTTACCGTGATGCGTTAGTCGAATATGTTTTATCGGATACCTTATTAATCACCTATGTGATTGACAGGAAAGGAATTAATGTATTTTCCCAGGAGATAGGCCCTGAATTCTCCGATGAATGCCTTGAATATTATATGCTGCTTCATAACCAGAATTTTAGCGGAGGTGTACGGGAAAATTACAGGAGATTTGTTAGCCTGGGCCGCAAATTCTACAATATTCTGATTGAACCATGCCTCCGGTATACGGACCGGAAGAACTTCACCATTGTACCCGATGGTGCCATTACCTATATCCCCTTTGAAGGACTGATGACAAAGGACACCGATACGGAATACATTAATTATCTGAACCTCCCCTACATGATACGTGAATTCTCTGTTGGGTATTCTCACTCTTCCACCCTGATGTTCAGCAAGCGTTTAAAAACCAAATCAACTGAAAACAAAGTACTTGCTTTTGCTCCGGCATACAAGAATGAGCTCTACTCACTCGATTCACTTACATTCCGGCAGGCAAAAGGAAATATTGAATACCTGGCCCCGTTGCCCGGTATCATCAAGGAGGTGCAGAGCATCAAAGAGACAGTTCCGGCAAGGGTATTCATCAATGATCAAGCCACAGAAGCGAACTTTAAAAAATATGCTTCAGACTACAATGTACTGCACCTGGCCATGCACACGATCATGAGGGATGATAATCCACTCTACTCATTGCTTGTATTTACGAATGTGGAGACCAGGGATTCAATAGAGGATAACAGATTATATGCTTACGAGATATATAACATGAAGCTGAATGCACAGATGGCAGTGCTCAGTTCCTGTAACAGCGGGTTTGGAAAGATGCAAAAAGGCGAGGGCATGATGAGCCTGGCCAGGGGTTTTATTTATGCCGGATGCCCTTCTATTGTTATGACTCTCTGGCAGGTGGCGGATAAATCGAGCTCAGAACTGATGACCTCTTTCTACAAATACCTGAAGAGAGGCAGAAGCAAACAGGAAGCCATGCGGATGGCCAAGACAGACTACCTGAAAAAGGCTGATGAGCTTACTTCCAATCCATATTTCTGGTCAGGGTTTGTGGTGCTGGGTGATAATAGTCCTGTTTACCGGAAATCAGGCATTGCCTACTGGATGATCATTATTACACTTTTCATCGGACTGGTCCTGTTTTTTCAATACAAGAAATCCTGATCGCTCCCGCTGCATTCGCTCTAACAATTAATTTTTTATATTTTCGTCAGAACCGTATAATCGCCTTATTTATAAAAGAATATTCCCTATTTTTAACAGGTAACCCGGACAACTGAATGATACGATTCTTTGCAACAATGATCCTGGTGCTGATTCTCTGTTCATGTGATAAGCAGCAACCACTACCCAATATTCTACTGGTTGTCGTGGACGACCTGGGTTATTCCGATCTGCATTGTTATGGCAATGTACTGGTGGAGACTCCCCATATCGACCAGTTGGCTGCGGAAGGGATCCGGTTTACCAGTGCTTATGCATCCTGCACTGTCTGCTCCCCTACCCGCGCTGCCATTCTCACCGGCAAAAATCCGGCTGTACTGAACCTGACCGACTGGATCCCCGGATACCAGGCCGTCCGTGGAGGGCCCTTGCCTCATCAGAAGCTGATTGTTCCTCCCTTCAACAAACATTTGCCCCTGGAAGAGATCACCATAGCAGAGATGCTCCAACCAGCCGGGTATGCAACGGTTTCCATCGGTAAATGGCACCTGGGGGGAGAGGGTTACCTGCCTACGGACCAGGGTTTTGATATCAATATCGCCGGAAACCATAAGGGTCATCCGCCTTCTTATTATTATCCATATACCAGGGAAGGTTCTCCCGATATCATCACCCCGCTGGAACTCACGGGCGACAGCCTCTACCTGACAGACCGCTTAACCAATGAAGCCATTGGCTTTATCAGGAAACACAAAGCGGTTCCTTTTTTTGTCTACCTGCCCTTTTACAATGTACATACACCCCTTGAGGGCAGGCCCGACCTGGTGCAGAAATACAGGAATAAACTGGAAGGGCACATGCAGGACACCATCCTGAGAAATCCTCATTTCCTGGCCATGACAGAAGCAGTTGACGATAATGTGGGAAGACTCATCTCCTGCCTTGAGGAGGAAGGACTTGATGACAATACCCTGGTTATTTTCACATCCGATAACGGCGGGCTCTATTTACGCCAGGACAGCTTCATCCGGGCTTCCTGGAACTATCCGCTTCGTAACGGAAAGGGCACACTCTATGAAGGCGGTTTGAGGATACCGGCCATCATGCGCTGGAAAGGAAAAGTTCCTGCGGGGATCGAATCCGGTGAACTGATCATCAGCACAGATATTTTCCCCACCATTATGGAGCTTACCGGCATCCATTATAACCATGAGATTGAAGGGACCAGTATCCTGGCGCACCTGTTGTACAACGAACCTGTGGAGCGGGAAACCCTTTACTGGCACTATCCCCACTATCACCTGGGAATGCCGGGGGGGGTTATACGGGAAGGGGAGTTCAAGTTGATAGAGTTTTTTGAATCGGGTGACCTGGAACTGTATAACCTGCATGAAGATCCGGGAGAGGCCGTCAACCTGGTGGACCGTTACCCGGAACTGGCCAGGGAAATGCAGCAAAAACTACACACCTGGAGAGTAAGGAACCGGGCTCAGATGCCAACACCCAACCCGGATTATGATCCCGATTATATCCCGGAGCGGAATTACTAAATACGAAGGAAGATCCTGTTTTTATACAACAGATAAAGACCGGCCCAGATAATGGCCAGGGCTCCAACAGCGACAAGCACATCTCCCCAGTCACCCATATGCATGGCAAAACCCTGAAAGAGATTGTTAGAAATATTTCTGAAGTCAATGAAGGCAACAGCCATATAAACCGTAATGGAATTGACTCCGATGACTTTGAAATAAAATCCCCATTTCCTGTACTTCCAAATATCCACAACCAGGTAAAACAGGCCCAGCAACATCAGGCTAATACCACCGGTAAGCATATCAAATGTGCTGGTCCACGCATTTTTGATAACCGGGTATACCCCTTTCATCAGGAGTGCTACGGTTACAAAACCTGCGCCCAGGGAAACAAGGATTATGAACTTGCCATATTGCTTCCTGATGCGTTTACCCCGCAGGATCAATCCCGCCAGAACACCCATCAGTGCAATGCTGATGGCCGAAATATTGTTGAACACCCCTTCCGGTTCATATGTTTTGCCCAGCAGCATGCCCGGGGTAATGTGCTGATCCAGGAATGCATTCAGTGAACCTTCCTGGGTAAGTACCCCTGCACCATAACCGGGAACCGGAATGAAGTTCTGCATCAATCCGTACGCCACCAGTATTCCACTCATCCATAAGATCACTCCCCGCATGGTCTGTACATTGATGAAGATAATAGATGCAAAGAGGTAAGCAAATCCAATTTGGCCCAAAACACTGGCAATCCGTGGATTTGACCAGTCAGGCAACCAGGTCTGGTTGTAAAATACACCAAAGACCACCAGGATAATAAAGCGTCTGATCACTTTCCGGTAAAGCTTGCCTTTGTTACCTCCCGATTCCAGTTTAGGGATCAGGGAGTAGGGAATGGCTACACCCATAATAAAGATAAAAAGGGGAAAGATCAGGTCATAAAAATGAAATCCCTCCCACGAAACATGGTGCATCTGTTTTGCAACTGCTTCCATCCATCCCCAGTCTGTAGCCTTGGCAAGGGTTCGAATCAGAAAACCGCCACCGATAATCCAGAACATATCAAAACCCCGCAGGATATCCAGCGAGTGTAACCTTTCAGGTTTACTTTGCCCGGTCATATGTTTTATTGTTTAGTGTCTGTTGTTTTACTGTTTAATCTTCCATCATGGCCTGGTAATCAGGATCTTCTTTGATCTTGTTTACCAGGAACTCTTTACAGGTATGCCGGCGCTTTCGCACATACCCTTCACTGCGAAAGCCCAGCTGACGGGCTATTTCAGCAGAGGTCAGATCCTGTGCGGTAAGGCGCAGTATGTTCTGACAATCTTCAGGTATCTTGAGAAGTGTTCGCTGGTAAATAGCCATTCTCAGGTCCTTGTCCTGTACAGGCGAAGGTGGTTCGAACTCTATCCGCTCTTCATGGTCCCGGTTCAACGGATCTATCTCAATTTTCCTGATCTCGCGCAGATATTTTAACCAGAGTAACCTTGCAATAGAATAGATATAAGTGGAAAAAGCTGCTGAGAGCTTAAAATGCTGCTCTTTTCTCAGCCTTTTGAAAATGATGATCAGGGCCTCCTGAAAAATATCTTCGGCATCATTTTCCGAACCTGCATTGCTCACAATCAACTGTTTGATCGGATTAAAGCTGTTTTTATAGATGTATTGCAGAACCCGGTTATCCCGCCTTCTGAGTCCTGTAATTATTTCATCATCTGACAGCCTTTTCACTTAATGTGGGTTGCATATTGCTGAATCACAAATATAAACATTAAGTGATTCCTCCAAAATGCATATGAGAAAAAAAGAGATTTGCTACCGGGCCGTATAGCGGTCAATCATCTCCACAAGTGCCTTGCTGCAAACAGGACAAAATACTGCATTATTGGAGTGCATACGGCAATCGATCATGGGACGGTACACACCCTTTGCCACATATCCGCCCCCTTCATATACACCTACAGTACCCGTATATTCTTGCGTGGGAGGTGTAGGGACAGGAACGCTATCCGGAATCATCGCGATCCATTTTGAATCAAAATCCACCAGGGTGGTCAGGTTGGGGTTCCACGGTTCCACCTCCAGGTTAAAATAATCATTATAAGCAACTGAAGAAGTAAAATACTCATCAGCCAGTCCACCAAACGCATGGCCGAATTCATGGATAACCACCGCCCTCGATGCTGTGTTATCCGCTGCAGATATGCTGTAGAAATTATAAATACCACCACCACCGTATTTATCTGTATTCACCAGGATATAGATCTGGTCATAGGGTGCGTTGGCAGCCACATCACAAACCGACTTGAAATCCATGGTGGTCAGATACCGTTCAATTCCGAATGTATAAAAACCGGAATTCATGACTGTATTTTTCCAGATTCCTTCTCCCGGGATATCCGTACCTGTATCATGACTGACCGATTTCACAGCCCTGATATTAAAATCAACATGCCTGCTTTTAAAAGGCTCCTCAGAAAAAATGTATGTTGCCGACCGCCTGGCATCCTCTATGAATTTATCCATTTCATTTGCAGTATACCCTTCTGCCAGGAACAGCAGGTCTACCTTTTCTGATGCCGGGCCGTTGATCTCCAGGTTCACCGTTTCAAATTCATCCCGTATTACCGGGTCCGTAAAAATCGATGCGGGATCAAGTTTCACCGTCCAGTTTTTTACAAATTTGCCGGACCTGTCCCTGTCATATATCTCAACCACCACCTCCCCTTTTGGCCAGGGAAATCTGAGTACATGAGGAAAGGATCTCCTCAGCACCGTGGCCTCATCCGTGGTCTGCCATTCCCGGAACAGGGTGCAATAGGTGTGACTGAAGATGAGTTCCCCGCTCGCCGCGTCCCTGACCTGGAACTTATGGTCGCCATAGTCGAAAGGATCGATCAGGCTGGTACGGGGACCGCTGTAAAAAGGTTCTTTCATGACACCCGATAAGGCATAGGTTGTTTCATCAGCACAGCCTGCAAAGACAAGATCCAACCGCATTACACCATCAAGGAACCACTTGTCAAATGTCTGGGCAGGAAGCATTCCTGCCGATGCAAGAAGCACAGTCATCAGCAGAAGGTATGTAAAACGTTGCATGGACAAACAGGTTTTCAGTTCATGGAGAGAACCCACTTCAGTCCGCCTCTCAGATGCGCCACAAATACCGGGTCTGTGTAAAATTCAGGGTTATGTCCCAGTGCAGTATACCATTGGCGCCCTCCTTCAAAATGATGGCACCAGCATAAAGGGAACTGTTTCCCGAAGGTTTCACCGGGATATTCCGCCATCTTTTTGTCCTCAACGGTGGTAAGATCGGCCGATAACAGCACGTGAATATCCGGATTTAACTGGTAGGAGTAATAACACTCATCTTCAACGGTCCATCGTGCCGGCACCACCTCAGTTGAAGGGTGTTCCGGATCGGTAACAAGTACATCGAACTCCTGGTAGGGTGCGTGGCGGATAAATTTCCCTCCAACCATGGCCCAGTACCATGGCCATTGCCGTTCACTGGCATTGGCCGAGTGAATGGCTGCAAATCCCTTACCGCTTCTGATGTACTCCTGGAAGGCTCTTCTTTGTGCATCCGTATCGAATCCTTCATTGTTTGTGTTGGAAAAGACAATGGCATCGAAGCGGCTCAGACTTTCCGCAGTAAAAACTCCAGGATCATCAGAAACGGTGGTTGTGATCCCTTCCTCCCTGCAGATTTTCTCAAGGGCTTTTACACTCGATGCAATATTATCATGAACATAGCCTTCGCCGTTCTTGGTATAGATCAATATCTGTTTGCCGGCACCGGAATCGTTGGTACAGGCATGGCCCAGCACAATGGCAAGTAAAAAAACGGGGAATAGTTGTTTCATCAGATGAAAAGAGTTCATGTTCGTTTTATATCTCAATATTCTGGTCCATACAAGGTAAGAACTTTTCCAGAATAATCACTTAATGCCGTATCTTCAGTATATTTACCGCCAGAACCACGCATCAATTACTTCAAAATTCATAACCCATGGTCGAACAATGGATAAACTGGTACAATGAACTGCTCACAGGTACGGGGTTATCAAAAAGCCTGGTGGATTTGATAGAGAATGTAACGATCATTGTCTTAACGATCGGGCTGGCCCTGCTGGCCGATTATATTGTAAAACGGATCATCATATCCTTCATTACCAAACTGGTCAGGCGTTCAAAGAATGACTGGGACGATATTTTTCTGGAAAGAAAAGTGTTCAATCGCCTGGCCCACCTGGCTCCTGCGCTGATTATCTATTATGCCCTGCAATTTATTTTTGATGCTCCCAGGTTGGTGAAGTTCCTGGAAAGCATGGTACAGGCCATCATGGTAATCATCATACTGCTGGTGATCGATGCAGTGGTGAATGCATTGCATGCGATCTACAGGAAGTTTCCGGTTGCCAGAGGGAGGAACATCAATGGCTATGTGCAGGTGGTAAAGATCATATTCTATTTTGTTGCCATCATCATGATCATCTCCATCTTCACCGAAAAGCCTCCCAAAGTACTGATAACAGGCCTTGGAGCGATGGCCGCTGTACTTTTGCTGATATTTAAGGATACCATTCTCGGTTTTGTAGCCAGTATTCAGCTTGCAGCCAACAAGATGGTCAATGTGGGAGACTGGATCTCCATGCCAAAATATAATGCCGATGGTGATGTGCTCGATATCAGCCTTACCACTGTGAAGGTCCAGAACTGGGATAAAACCATTGCCACTATCCCTACCTATGCGCTTGTTTCCGAGTCTTTTAACAACTGGAAAGGGATGGAAGATTCGGGTGGCCGCAGGATCAAGCGGTCCATTTATATCGATATGTCCAGTGTCGGGTTCCTGAATGAAGAACAGATCGAGAAATTTCGAAAATATTACCTGCTGAAAGATTATATCAACGACAAAGAGAAGGAGATTGCAGCATATAACAAATCACTGCACCTGGATGAAGATACCGTTACCAATGGCAGGAAGATGACCAATCTGGGGACTTTCCGGAAATACCTGGAGAATTACCTCCATAATCATCCAAAGATCCACCAGGATATGACATTCCTGGTAAGGCACCTGCAACCGTCAGAGAAAGGATTGCCCATGGAGATCTATGTATTCAGTAAAGATCAGGCCTGGGCCAATTATGAAAGTATACAGGCGGATATTTTCGACCACATCCTGGCAATTCTGCCGGAATTTGAACTGCGTATCTTCCAGAATCCGACCGGAGATGACTTCAGAAAGCTAAGCTCCATCTAACTGAAAGCATTTTCATACATCTATGTTAAATATCATAGAATAGATGGTGATATTCTTTCGAATTGTAATTACATTTGGCTGCAAAGAGATATCACGAAAAATGTGAAAAATGGAAGACATTCATCATATTGATGACCTGGACCGTAAAATACTATCCCTGATCACCCGGAATGCGCGCATTCCTTATCTGGAAGTAGCCAGGGAGTGTAACGTATCAGGTGCTGCCATCCACCAGCGCATCCAGCGCCTTATCAAAATGGGTGTGATCACAGGATCGGAATTTATCATCAGTCCTAAAAAGATAGGCTTTGCCACCTGTGCCTATGTGGGCATATTCCTGGATAGTGCCCATCTCTACCCGGAGGTGGTATTGCAGTTAAAAAAGATTCCGGAGATCACACAATGCCATTATATCACGGGAGGTTATTCCATTTTTATCAAAATCTTTACCAGGGACAACGAGGACCTGAAACATGTGCTGGTAGATAAAGTTCAGGCCATCGAAGGAGTATCGAGGACAGAGACTTTCATATCACTGGAAGAGAGCTTTAACCGCCAGCTCCCGCTGGAGTAAACGGATCAACAGCTATCCAGCAGTTGGGTTCAGGCACCACGTTGCCGAATCACTTCAAACAGGATAATTCCGGCAGCCACCGATACATTCAGGGAGGATATGGTTCCCTGCATGGGTATGGAGATCCAGTGATCGGCAGCTTTCAACAGTTCAGAAGAAATTCCGCTTTCCTCGCTTCCCATTATAAT
This sequence comes from Bacteroidales bacterium, assembly GCA_024763595.1. Classification (GTDB taxonomy): domain Bacteria; phylum Bacteroidota; class Bacteroidia; order Bacteroidales. Next base: position 9,518 of record JANTFK010000035.1, read on the forward strand.
AGCCAGAGGCCCGGTCATATCGGTCATGAACAGGGATTCCCGGGCTTTCTCAGTGGCTGCGCATATCTTTACGCCACTATCTCTTATATATTTTACCACGTGCGACAGATCCCTGTGCCGGCACACAGGAATCCTGTGCAGTGCTCCCGCAGAGGTTTTTACAGCATCAGCATTGATAGCTGCACTTCCAGATTCAGGGATCACAATGGCGTGCACACCGGCACATTCTGCACTGCGTACAATGGCTCCGAAATTACGTACATCTGATACACCATCCAGCAACAGAAGCAGTGGTTCCTCTCCCGATTCAAAAATAGCAGGTAACAGGATGGTAATGTCCTGGAAAGGCACTTCAGAAATAAAGGCAATGACACCTTGGTGATTCTTCCTGGTAATCCGGTTAAGCTTCTCAACCGGCACCTGCTGTACAGGCACAGCCCGACGGTGCAATTCACCCAGCAGCTTTTTAAAAAGAAGCGAACCGCCTCCTCTCTTTACCAGAACCTTATCCAGCTCCTTTCCCGCTTCGATGGCCTCCAGGACCGCATGAAGCCCGTATATGAAACTTTCACGTTTAGCCATCAGGAACCCATTGAATAGACCTTGCCGTTTCTCCAGGACCTGACCGACTCATTCCAGTATGTCTGCGATTCGAGGGTTTTTCTCCATACCAGGTGTTGCTGGGAAAAGGGATCGGGTTGCCGGTCGAACCTGAATTCCACAACTTTACTTTTACGTCTGGCAAAATAGTACCAGCTCTCGCCATTACCGGTCATCCGGATCCTGCTGGGAGGTCCGAAGAGGATAAAGATCATGCCCTGGTCTGTCTTCCAACCCTCTTTGTTGGATGTAAAATAGAGATTGGAGTAGAGCACCCGGTTATAATAGATGCGGATGAGCTCCCTGGATTTTTCCATATTGTTTCCAATTTTCAACCAGAAATCATCCACCGCAAGTTTCCGGTTCGATTGCAACCTCAGGTCCCTGTACTCAGCCATCGTGGTAAGGTAAAAGAGTGGCTCCATTAGCTCCTTGGGGGTTTTCACCTGGGGGAAAGAGCCTCCGAAATTAAAAAGCGTGAGACCATCATCCTGTTCGGGGTCAACTTTTGCAACGTAGACCCCGATCCTGCGAAGATCATAGTGCACCGAATCGATCAGCGGAAAGACCATGGTGGTATCGGGAGTATAGTTCAATGTGTAATCTGCTGAAGCAGTAATGGGAGGGCGCGGCAATTCGCTCTCCAGCTTGAAATAATCAACAAAGATGGAATCGGCTTCCCTGTTCCTGTATTGTACAAAGAAACGCTCCCCCGGAAGAAAGAAGCGCATGAATTTGGGATAGCCCGTTTGCATCGAAATAACTTTATAATTCTGTGCAGTGAAAGCATCGGTTTTATCCACATACTTATATTCCAGACCGATACTGCCCCGGTTCAGATCTCTTGTCTCCAGCCGGAGCAGGTATCTATATCCCTGTTGTATCGGAATGGTGAGTGTGGCAAAGAAGGCAGTTCGATACTGATCCTTTCTCAATAATTTATAAATAACCGTTGCAGAATCTATCAGTGTGCCCTCCACAGCGGATTCATCCAGTCGAAGCAACTGATATTGTAATGATAACAAGGCCCTGTATTCATTGTCTTCATTGGCCTGGCTGAACCTGAGTTCGGAAGGATATGCCCGGATGTAAAGCAGGGAATAGTTCTCTTTACCATGAAAGATGGAGTAATCCGGATGTAATGACAACTTGCTGGGGTTGTATACCGATGCCAGGACATGAGCCGGCTCCTCGCTGGATGCCGTCTTTAAAGAAGAACAGCCACCACCAGCCAGTATCAGCATCCAGGTAACAATAAATCCAAAACAACTCCTTCCCATGTGTTTAAAATTAACTATTTTCTTCTTACTGAAATCTTTTCAAGAAGAATGGTTTGTTTCTCCCACGATGCAAGCTTTTCATCATGCAAACGTTTTATCTGTTCATAATCCTCATACACCTGCATGCCTGAAATATTATCCGGGTTCATCAACATCCTGTCCATCTCTGCAAGGTCCTTCTCAATTTGCTCAATCTCATGTTCCAGAGATTTTACCCTGTTGGCAATTTTCCTGATCTTTTTTTCCAGGGCTCTCTTCTCTTCGTACCTGGCCTTGTTACCAGATATATCCTGGTCATTTACCTGTAGTGACCCCTTCTCGCTCTTCTCATCTGTTTTTACTGCATGAGCACTTTTTTCTCCAGCATGTGACACGCTTCGGCCAGCCGGCTCTCCTTTGCGCTCAATATCTCTGAGCGAGCCAAGTTTCCTGCGCTGCAGGAATTCATAGATCCCACCCAGGTGCTCTTTCACTTGCTGGTGTCTGAACTCATATACCTTTTCAACCAGCCCGTCCAGGAAGTCCCTGTCATGTGATACAACAATTAGTGTACCATTAAAAGCCAGCAGGGCACTTTTCAAAATATCCTTTGAACGCATGTCCAGGTGGTTGGTGGGCTCATCCAGGATCAGGAGGTTAAATGGCTGCAACAGCATCCTGGCCATGGCCAGCCTGGATCTTTCTCCCCCTGAAAGCACCTTTACTTTCTTTTCAACATCTTCACCGCTGAACAGAAATGCACCCAGGATATCCCTGATCTTTGTACGGACATCCCCTACTGCCGCACGATCTGCCGTTTCCAGTACAGTCAGGTTCCCGTCCATGATCTCGTCCTGGTTCTGGGCAAAATATCCCAGCTCCACATTATGGCCCATCTTCAACTTTCCCTCATGATCCAGCTCTCCCACAATGATGCGGGAGAGTGTGGTTTTTCCCTCACCATTTCTCCCCACAAAGGCCACCTTCTCACCCCGTTCGATCACAAGGTCGACCCCGTTCAGCACCCTGTGATCGCCAAAGCGCTTGCCCAGGTTCTTCGCTTCCACCACAATGGTACCCGATCTTTTGGCCGGAGGGAACTTCAGGTTCATCACCTGATCATCCTCTTTCTCCACCTCGATCCTGTCCAGCTTTTCCAACTGTTTGATACGTGACTGTACCTGCACTGCCTTGGTGGCTTTGTACCTGAACCGGTTTATGAACTGCTCCGTATCCTGGATCATCTTCTGCTGGTTCTCGTAAGCAGCTTGCTGCACCTTTATACGCTCCGCTTTCAGCTGCACGTATTTGGAATAGGGTACACGGTAGTCATATATCCTCCCCAGGGAAAGTTCCAGGGTTCGATTGGTAACCATATCCAGAAATGCACGATCGTGGGATATGATCAGGATCCCGCCGGGATAGGTAACCAGGAAGTTCTCCAGCCACTGGATCGACTCGATATCCAGGTGATTGGTAGGTTCGTCCAGCAAGATATAATCGGGACGTTGCAACAGTATCTTGGCCAGCTCCACCCGCATCCGCCAGCCACCGCTGAATTCATGCACCGGCCGGTCCATATCCTTTTTTTCAAATCCCAATCCGGTCAATGTTGATTCTACATCCGCATGGATGGTATGCCCCCCTTCTAACTCATATTGTTCATTGGCATTGGAGAGTTCCTGGATCAGGGAAAGGTATGCCTTTGAATCATAATCGCTCCTTTCACCCAGCTCTCCGGTAATGGCATCGATCCGTTTCTTTAGGGCAATCACATGGGCAAAGGCATCCAGTGCTTCCCTGTACAATGATTTCCCCCTGCGGTGCTTCATTTGCTGGGGCAGGTAACCCACCGTATCACCCGCACCCTTCACCACGGATCCCTCGTCCGGGTCCTGTTTGCCTGCAATCAGGTTGAGAATGGTGGTTTTCCCTGCACCATTACGTCCCACCAGGCCGATGCGTTCGCCCGGATTCACCTGGAAGCTGATCCCGTCAAACAGCACAAAAGCTCCAAAACGGATGGATATTTGATCAATCGATATCATGCCCGCACAAAAATAGAACATTTCACCAAGTGGCATGTATATTTTATCAAAAGTAAAACTACAGGAATGAACAGGGGCTCATCCGCTTTGTCTATATTTGCAGCACAGGAACAGAAGTCATGGGAAGAAAGAAGAATCTACCTCTGCTGGAGGGGGTTACCATTGAAAATATAGGTGCAGAAGGGAAAGCCATTGCCAGGGTGGATGGCATAGTTGTATTCGTAAAAGAGGCCGTTCCCGGTGATGTGGCGGATCTGCAGGTCTTCAGAAAAAAAGGGCGATTTATGGAAGCGCGGGTGGTGCGCTACCACAAGTTTGCCGATCAACGGACCACTCCTTTTTGCGACCATTTCGGGATTTGCGGAGGATGCAAATGGCAGCAGCTGCCTTACGACCGTCAACTCTACTTCAAACAGCAACAGGTTGTGGATGCTTTCAGGCATATTGCCGGTATGGAAATTCCTGAAACGAATACCATCATGGCTTCCAACCCCACCACCCGGTACCGGAACAAGCTGGAATACACCTTTTCCAACCACCGGTGGCTGCTGGAAAATGAGGCTGCATCGGATCTTCCCCCAGAACATACCAATGCCCTCGGGTTTCATGTGCCCGGCCGTTTCGATAAAGTGGTCGATATTCATACCTGTCACCTGCAGGCCGAACCCACCAACCGGATACGCAATTTTGTCAGGGAGCTGGCCCTGGAAAAGCAGCTCACCTTTTACGATCACCGGACCAATGAAGGCCTGCTCAGGAACCTGATCATACGGAATACTACCCTGGGAGAGGTGATGGTGATCCTCTCGGTCCAGTATGACGAACCTGCGTTGTATGAAATACTTGAATCGATAA
>JANTFK010000036.1 GCA_024763595.1 Bacteroidales bacterium
CCCTTATTTTTTCCAGCGCATTGATCCCTATGGTTACCCGGTCATGCTCTTCCGTAATGTTCATAGTGCCGTAACGGGATGCGGCTCTCATTCCGCCCGTTTCCTTAATGGGAAACCAGATCTCTTCCCAGCGGTCACTTGCATAGGGAGAAAATCCATACTGACTGATGGGAGTCTGACGGCCGCTGGAGTGCTGGCTGAACATTCGTCCAGCCTGGAATTCAATATGCTGACCATGTGTATCCGAGGCAAGATCTGCCCAGATCTCTCCTGATCGCGACTGGGTCCACATCCAGATTTTTTTCCCCGGCATCTCTTCATTAAGGGCCCAGTGTCCGAATCCAAACCCGCTGTCATGGTAATATCCGCCAAAAAAGTTATCCAGGGTTCCTCCAACATGATACGATTTGGAAGGGCCGAAATTATTCTCCTTATAAACTGAAATATTTCTTCCTTCAGCGTCCACGGGCCAAGGCATGGCTTCCCCGCCGTGGGTCAGGTAAATATTGCCGGGAGCAAAAAATTCAAGATCTTCAGCAGCTACAGCAGTACCGGTCATCCAGTTGTAATAGGATTGATTCAGTACCGTCGGGTTGTGCCACAATACCCTGGTTTCAAAATAGGCTTTACCGGCAGGTAACCTGACCTCAACACTCCACCGGGTCCTGGAGGGCAGATCCATATTACCCACAATGCAGCTGACACTTCCATCCTCATTCTCCCGCGTTACATAATCCACCTTTGAAGCAGTGGAGGGCGTGTGGCCGATGATCCCAAAATTCAACTCAATGCCGCCCATGGTCCATGGACCCCGCAGGGCAATGTTCCGGAATTTCACCACATCATTCTGATAGATAAAATCCTTTCCTGTGGATTTTTCAACGGCACCCCATATTTTACCACCTATTTCAGGCATGACCCATACGACGATATAGTCATTTTCCAGCCTGATGACTTTCCAGGGTATTTCCTTTCCCTGGAAACTGTAGCCCTCAAATTTGAAGTAAGGATAGATTTTTGAATGCTTTGCGATAGCCGGGACCGGGTTCGGATCCGAATAGGGATATGTTTTTATGACTACCTGTTCTTCGGTAATGGTTGCCTTCTGGCCCTTTGCTGTTATTGTCAGTGTTAACAGCAGTGCGATAATGGCTGCCGGGGTAATAAGTTGTTTTACATTCATTGTGATCTTCTGTTTGTTTTATCGAGGTAAGTTAAGAGTTTTTCGGGTTCATCGGTCTGTAAAACAGTGGCACCGTATTTGAGCCGCTTTTTTACAGCCATTCCCGGTAGTCCCAGCCTGATCCACAGATCGGGCAGGCCCAGAGTATTGATCCATATTCTGGCGTGCCTGTTACGGATCATGGAAGCTGTTTCGCTGTTATAGAAGGAGCGGTCGATGTGTACAACCGGGGGATGAAACAGCCGGATGGCTGAATCTGTCATTTCCGGTGAATAAGCCCGGGGCATGATCATGGCATTTCCGTCCAGGCGGCGTATCTCCTGCAGCAGGGTGTAGTTGTTATCAAAATAAAGGACCTGGTTCCCGGTCCCTGTCTCCCTGACATCTGCTACTACGGCTGCAATATATGCAGTTTTCAGGTCGATGTCCACCAGGATATGCCCGCGGGCTACCCGGAGTGCATTCCTGAAGGCGGGAATGGTTTCATCTGACAACGACCCGTCCCCGTTTTTCAGTCGGAACTGTTGCAATGCACTCCAGCTATAATCTGACACCTTCCCCGTACCTTTGGTGGTCCGGTCGATGGTTTCATCATGCATCAACACTGTTACGCTGTCACTGGTGAGGCGCACATCCAGTTCAACAATGTCCACCCCCAGTGCAATGGCGTGCCGGATGGATGCAAGCGAATTCTCCGGGTATCCTTTGTTGTCCGCTCCGCGGTGCGATGCCCGGTGCGCTCCGCGGTGCGATGCCACCATGACATGCCGGGATCCCGCATTGTGAAACTCCTCCGCTATGCGTTCAACCTGGGCAGAGAGAACAGGACCGGTGGAGATCAAAAGGAACAGGAGGAGGATCCATCCTCCATTCCCGGTACGGCATCTCAACGATCTTAGCATGGTATCCAATCTATTTTGTCATGGTGTTTCCAATCTGTTTCGCCTTGGTGTTTCCAATCTGTTTTTCCATGGTGCATCATTTATTTCACCTTTTGTTTCACCTCAAACTGTCCCGTTAACCGGATATCCCTGGATGAACTCCCCACCTCTATCCCGAAGGTGCCGGGCTCCACCACCCACTTTCCGGCACCTTCATCATAGAATGAAAGGTGATCCCTGTGCATATCAAAAGTTACCTTTTTACTTTCCCCCGGCTCCAGGCTGACCCGGGCAAAGCCTTTCAGTGCCTTCACCTCTCTTTCCACACTGGCTTTGTCATCATGGATATAGAGCTGCACCACCTCGTTTCCGGCCATCTTTCCGGTGTTCCTGACCTGCAGGCTCACTTCTAGGGTGTCGTCCGGTGTTATCTGTTTCTTGCTGAGCACAAGATTACCGTATGCAAAGGACGTATAGGAGAGTCCGTGGCCAAACGGGAAGAGCGGATCGATCCCGGCCCGGTCGAAATGGCGGTAACCCACAAAGATCCCTTCGTCGTAACGGGCCACCTCTTTACTGCCGGGATAGCTCCCGAAAACCGGCGAATCTTCCAGTTTCTCGGGGAAGGTGAGGGGAAGCCTGCCCGAAGGGGAGATATCCCCGAAAAGGATCTCTGCCAGGGCAGTTCCGCCTTCCTGTCCCGGATAGAGGGCTTCAATGACGGCCGGAGTGCGGTCAATCCACCCCTCCATCAGGATGGGGGTGGCATTGTTCAGAACCACCACCACGTTGGGGTTCACATCCAGGACTTTCCCGACCAGCCGGAGCTGGTCCTCATCCAGTGTAAGGCGGGCCCGGTCCACGGCCTCACCCTCCAGTTCCCTGTCCAGTCCCACTGCCAGGACAACCACATCGGATGAGGCAGCCAGTTGCACCGCCTGCTCCGTCATGTCACCCGGTTCATAGGGGGCAAATCCCAGCCTGCAACGGCAGGTGCCGATGTTTTCATAAAAATCCACCTGCAGGTCATACTCCCGTCCGGCTTCAAACCGGTAGCGTGCTATTTTGAATTTACCCGGACTGGCATCGATCCATGCATCCAGGATCTTTTGTCCGTCGATATACATGCGGATGCCGTTATCGGCCTTCAGACCGATCTCATACCATCCCTCTCCGGGCGACCTGAACTTTCCGGTCCACCTGGCTGACCACTTATCGGGATGCACCACTCCCGGTACGGGGGAAGCGGACTCCCAGTTGAAATTGATATCACGGTCGGTGCGGGTATATACAGGCTCACCCTCCTGCTCCTTGTTGTTGAAAAACTCGGCTTTGATCCCGGGCGTGCCATCTGCCAGGTGGTAGAACTCCGGTCCGGCAATGGGAAGTTCCAGGGAGCGCTGCGGAATTCCCCTGGCAAATGTTACAGAAACGGAACCACCCGCCCTGTGCAGGATCCCTTCGTAGGGTGAGATGCCGTAGTTACCGCTCAGTGCCCCGCTGCCACCACCTCCCATGCGTGCTTCCCCGCCATTGGGTCCGATCACCGCTATCGATTGAATATGGTTCTTCTCCAGCGGAAGGAATCTGTTTTCGTTTTTCAGCAGGATGATGCTTTGCCGGGCTGCTTCCAGGGCCAGGGCCCGCCTGTGGGGCTGATCGGAGTGTCCACCGTACCGGTCAACGGATTCGTCAAAGAGTCCAGCCCTGAACATGACCCGCAGGATCCGGCGCACTTTATCATCCAGGGTGGCTTCCTTCACCTCTCCCTCACGGATGGCTTTCAGCAGCTTTTCCCCGTAGTACTTTCCGGTTGGCATTTCCAGGTCCAGGCCCGAATTGGCCATGGGAACCGTGGAACGGGCTCCGCCCCAGTCGGATACAACCATGCCCGTAAATCCCCATTCATCCTTCAGGATAGCGGTCAGCAGGTACCGGTTCTCGCAGGCATAGGTTCCCCTGAAACGGTTATATGCTGCCATTATGCTCCATGTGTCACCTTCCTGCACGGCTGCTTTAAAAGCCGGCAGGTAGATCTCGCGCAGGGTTCTTTCATCCATTTCCGCACTCACATCGAAGCGGTTCCACTCCTGGTTATTGGCCACAAAGTGCTTGGTGCAGGTGATCACGTCCCTGCTCTGTACCCCCTTCACATAGGGCACCACCATGCGCGAAACCAGGTAAGGATCCTCGCCGAAACCCTCGAAGGTCCTTCCCCCCTGTGGTACACGGGCAATGTTGATATTGGGACCCAGCAGCATGTTCCTTCCCATGACACGCGTCTCCTCCCCAATTTGCTGTGCGATGCTGTACATCAGTTCCGGGTTGAAAGTGGCTGCCAGGTTGATCATGGCACCGTAATTGGTCGCATGTCCCCTGGCGTTGGGGCCCAGCGGCCCGTCCGTCATGACCATCTCCGGTATTCCCAGACGGATGTTTGACATGGATTTAAAGTCGTTTCCGCCTGTCAGTTTCACTTTTTCTTCAAGGGTCATGCGCGACAGGAGGTCCTCCACACGCACTTCGACGGCCCTGTCACGATTTTTATAGTCGGGAAGGGTGATGGGTTGACCGTTGATCCGGATGGAGAGGGACATCCATATAAAAGCAAGTATGAACAGGGGTGTTCTCATTTGTTGTTCAGTCATGTTTTACACCCGTTTCACGCAGGGGATCATTTTCTTCATCATCCCATTCGGGCGGGAATTGTGATTCATGAACGACTTCATATTTTTTTGATGTGCATAATAGATGCGGCTCTTTTCCGAACCACACCCTGATCGCTCCGTTCTTCACCAGATAACTCCGGCCGGTGGTTAATTCATACAATCTTTTTCCTTCCAGAAAGTTTAATCCTGAGACATCAACTGCCTGGCTCAGATCTTCCTGCAATATTACCAGTAAATAGTCCTCACCATATTTTCTGAGCGTAGAGGCAACCCTTGTCGGTACAGAGGAGGTGAATTGTACGGGTTCGGTTTTTATGCTGCTCTTCATCTCTTTTGCTGTTAAAAATGGCTCCAGTGCGGCGATCTCTTTCGTCACACCCAGTATGGAAGACCAGAAAAGCGATTTCAGACTTACCAGCGATGACCCCCAGTAAAAAATCCCTTTTGCACCATGTAAAATAGCATCCCAGGCCATGAAACGGGAATCTTTATAAGTGGGGAACAGTTCAGGATCCGGATGTTCCGGAAGGGGATCTTCCAGTAATTGCCACGAAAAAGCCTGCAGGACCATCCATACCGGCTTGCCCGGTGCTGCACGCTGCATGATATCTGTATAACCACCCACCGCCGACAAACTGTGATCCATGATATCACTGTGCCTGTTATGCCCTTCTTTCTCCGGGTAAATATCGCATCCGGCAATATCCACGGGTTCTGAAAAGAGGGCCAGTTGAGCGTGGTTGTTCCGGGGGGCATGGTTCATCCAGACCGGGTGTGAAGGATCGAGCTGCTTCAGTTGTTCGCATCCCTCTGCGATTCCCTTTGCTCTTACAGGTATGGCAGCAGTTAAGGCCTTCAGTATGCTGTCCTGTTGTTCCCGTGTTGCCTGCGGACCGTAAAAAAGCCGGTCCGGTTTGGGGTATCCCAGGGTCCATAAGGCTTCATCCGGAACTTCCCATACCGCCAGTGCCGGATGATCCTTGAAACGGTTTACGAAATCAGCAAGTTGTTCCTTACGCTTTTGCTGCTCTTTGGAGAAATCAATCAGGTTACCGGTATTCAGCCATGCATGAAGCCCTGCCTCCATCACCATATCCAGGATGCCGGTGTCTGGAGTGCAGCGTACCAGGTTGAAACCATTCTCCGCATAAATTTTTAATTCAGCCGGATCACGGGGGTTGTAATAATTGCCGATGATGAAGCGTGGTTCCCCGTTCATGAGAACCGGCTGGATCTGGTCGCTGACAGGATTGCTGCACTGTACCAGGCCGGTGAGCAGCATCACCGGGATCCATCCCATGTAAAAAAATAAGCTGCGATGCAGGTGAAAATGTTGTAGTGGACGTTTCATGGTTACTTTATTTTAAGCGGGACTCGAATAGATAGGAGCCGGAACCGGTTGTGAAAACGGCATGGCCGTTTTCCATCTTTACGAATGTCACATCTTTTACTTGTGATACGGGAGTTCCCCCCTCTTTGATGCCGGTAAGATCTGCGGCAGGTATATAAACTGTGGCTGTTGTATTGACGGGAACGGAAAGATGCAGTGTGAATCTGTTTTCATTAACTTCCCATGCAGTTGAGATCTCTCCGTGCACCGAGTGATAGTGAGCTGTTACCCGGTTGACCCGGGGAACGGGCTGTGGCCGTATGACGATTTTATCAAATCCCCTGGCGGAGGGAGCCGGTTGGATACCTGCAATCCATTTGTAAAACCACTCGCTGACCGAACCAAACATGGGATGGTTGTGCGAATAGATATGATCGCTGAACGCCCAGTGTTCCCACAGGGTTGTGGCACCATTGGCCAGCATGTATCCCCATCCTGGGAAATCCTTCTGATTCACAATCTCACCTGCAATCGCGGCATGACCGAGGGACGATAGCACATCCAGCATATACCTGGTGCCAAATATACCGGTGGTCAGATGTCCGCCATGCGCCTGGATATCCCGGATGAGTGCCAATAGAGCTTGCCCTGTCTCCTGTGGCGGGGTTAAACCGGTATATAAGGCAAATGCCTGGCTTCCCTGTGTGAAGGGAGCGGAACTGCCGGTGTCTTTTTCCGGAAATGCTTCGAGATAAGCAGTTTTGATCCGCTCTGACAGATCTTCATACCTGGTTGCATCTTTCTCCTGACCAGCGATGGTTGCCAGCCGGGACATCATCAGTGCACTCTGGTAATAGAGGGGGGTTACCATTTCCGGGGGGGATACGGGGGCCAGGCTTTCATGATCACTGAGGCCCTCCGTAATAATCAGATCGTTTTGTGCCATCACCCCTTCGAACCACCTGCGTGCTACAGGGTATTGCTCTTCGATCAGCGAAATATCGCCGTAATACCGGTAGAGCTCCAGTAACAGCAGCGGGTGGGCGAGTGCCCAGCCAATGCCACAGTAATCGATCCCCACAAAAGGAGCCGTATCTCTGATCCTGCCACCGGGACCGGCCGCATCCTGCAGGTCGCGTACAACTTTTGCATAAAATCCGGACATGTCAAAATTGTAGATGAATGCGCCGGAAGTGGCTGCAATGTCGCCTCCGTATCCGAATCTTTCGCGGTGGGGACAATCCGATTGAACACTGAAAACATTGCTTAAAAAGGTCCGCGTTGTCATTTTCTGGATATCGTTGTAAAGCGTATTGGAGCATTCGAAAGATCCGGACCGCTCCAGGTCGCTGCTTAAACGAAACCCTTCAATGGCATCCAGGGGAGGCTCTCCGGGATACCCGGTTACCTCCACATATCGGAAACCGTGAAAGGTAAAGCGCGGGGTATAGTATTCGGTGCCTTTGCCGGAAGTAATGTAGGTGTCGCTTTGCCAGGCTGTGTCCGGTCCGAATGCCCCGCTAATTAAGGTGCCATCGCTTTTCCGGCCCTTGATCTGCCCGGCAACGCTGGTCAGACCATTCAGTGTTCCGTCATCGTGTAACAACTCTCCGTATCTGAGTTTGATCCGGGTACCGGCCGGGGCTTTAACCTTCAGTTTTACCCAGCCGGCATAGTTTTGCCCCATGTCAAAAATATAGACCCCCGGTTCCGGTTCGGTTAATTGTACAGGATTGAGCTTACCGGTGATCCTGACGGGCGGTTGACGCTGGGCCTGCAGTTCTCCCACAGCATCGGAAGCCACTTCCGCATGGCGCCAGCCACTGTCATCAAAGCCATATATGTTCCACTCCTCAATCTCCCTGCGGGCATCATAAACTTCCCCCAGGTAGATGTTGTTGCGCATCACGGGCCCTGCATGTGTCTTCCACTCCTTACCGGTGACGATCGTACTTGTCGTCCCGTCGGTATACCGGATGGTGAGCCGGGCAATGAACCGGGGCTGGCCAATGGTGAGGTGGTCACGCAGATTGTAGACTCCCCACATCTTCATGGGCAGTGGATTGTACCATCCGTTGCCCACCATGACACCCAGGCAATTTCCCCCTGTCTGCATCAGGTCCGACACATCATACGTACTGTATAACACCCGTTTGCTGTAGGTTGTCCAGCCGGGATCGAGCATATGATCCCCCACACGTTTACCATTCAGTGTAGCTTCGTAATACCCGAGTCCCGATATATACAACCGTGCCCGGTCGACCTGTTTGTCAACGGTAAAGTCGCGCCTGAAAAGCGGGGCAGGATGATCTTTATAAAAATCCTCCTCATTTTCCGGGATCTTATCCCCGGCATTGATCCAGTCGGCCATCCATTCATCCGGATGGAGCAATCCCGTTTCCCAGCGGGCAGGTTCTGACCAGCCGGTCACCTTTCCCTCATCATCCCATACCCGGACTTTCCAGTAATAGATTGTTTCGCCCGAGAGTTTCTTCCCGCTGTATTTAATCTGAATGGACTGACCGGAGACGCATTTTTTACTGTCCCACATATCTCCCTGACCGGCATTCAGCGTTGCCAGACCTGATGCGACCACGATCTGGTATGCCGACTGCCCGGCACCGCGGCGGTTTGATTCCAGTTCCCAGCTGAAACGAGGATGCAGGACATCCAGACCTGCCGGCTCCTTTTGTTGCTCACACCGCAAATGGGTAATACGCATGGGGGAGTGCCCGGTGCAGGCGCTTACAAGAATTAACAGGGAAAATAGCCTGATTACTGAACTCATCCTTTCATCTCTTATTAACTTTTAATATCCATATTATTCAGGGGATATGAAGGCAGCATAAGGAGTTTTTTGATCATCAGCATCGAATGCACCTTTACAATTTTTAAACGGTCAACAGGGAACAATTGAGATGAACACTGATCGTAATCCCCGGCGATAATGATGCCCTGTAAAGGCTCATTGTCTGAACAAATATAGCTCATTTCCGCAGATGAATGAACCGCAAACATACTGAAGTTACCCCAATAATTCCTTTGCCATCCTGAAAGCTAAATCCTTTGTGAGTTGTTCGCTTTACATGAGTTTTCATGTTTGATCAGTGGCCTGGTTATCTGATGATTATAAAACGCTTTTAACTCCTTGCTATCATTTATTGTGTTTATTTGTAAATTGCTCCAGCCAATAAAAATGCAGCAAAAGGAGATAGATATTTATTTGAATGAGGCGGAAAACCATCTGCTGCATGAGCTGTTGCCTTTCTGGACAGGCCGCATGATGGATGATCAGCAGGGTGGATATATTACCCATTTTGATGAATTGGGGAATGATACGGGGGAGGATGAAAAATCCCTGATCGCCCAGTCGCGGTGCCTCTATACCCTTTCATCGGCCCACAGGGCAGGATACGGGGGTGGTACACTGGCTGAAATGGCCGGCCATGGGCTTGATTTCATGATGGAGAAGATGTGGGATAAGCAGTATGGCGGTTTCTTCTGGATGACAGACCGGGCGGGGAGGGTGAAAATGGATCAGAAGATCCTCTACGGGCACAGTTTTGCCATCTACAGCCTGAGTGAATATACGCTGGCAACAGGTGACCGGCGTGGAGTGGAGTATGCAGAAAAGTGTTTTGACCTGGTGCAGGAGCGGTGTGCGGACGCCATCCATGGAGGTTATTTTGAAATGTTTGCACGCGACTGGACACCGGCCGGTCCGGGCAGCGGTGGCGGCGACCGCAAGACGCTGGATGTGCATATGCACCTGATGGAGGCCTTTACCACCCTGTATGAAGCTACCGGAAAGGAGCTGCACCGGGTGAAACTGCTGGAGGTAATCGGGATCCTGCTGCAAAAGATGCTGCATCCCCTCTATAAGACAGGCATCCCACAATTTACACCTGACTGGCAGGTGGCACCCCAGATAAAATTTGATATTGTATGGGGCTGGGACCGTTACACGGATGAGGGATCTAAAGAGAACCCGGCCGACAATACATGTTTCGGGCATAATGCGGAATTTGCCTGGTTATTCATGCATGCACTGGATATCCTGGGCATCGGCCGGGAGGGATACAGGGAGATGCTCATCAGGATTTTTGATCATACAGTCGACAACGGTATTGATACAGAATACGGGGGTGTTTTCGTGGAGGGTCCCCATTCGGGGGGCGTGTATGACAGGGAAAAGGAGTTCTGGCAACAGGCCGAAGTGATGATTGGCATGCTCGATGCCTGTCTGCTTACCGGAAATGAAAAATACTGGGAGGCCTACAAAAATATACACCGGTTTGTGTTTACGAAGGTCATAAACCGGAAGACGGGTGAGTGGTACCCGTTGCTAACCAGGGAAGGGGAGCCCATATGGCGGCATATGGGACACTCCTGGAAGATTAATTATCATACCGTCAGGGCCATGGTGCAGGGGATTGCACGTTTGCGACAATTAAAGAAGGTCAAATAAACAGCTGACAAATTGGATCTCTCACTCACGCGTCTGGATTGGATCATTGGTGTTTTTGTGCTGGTCTCCAGCCTGGCAGCCGGACTCTACATGGCCTGGCGGGCAAAGTCCGGAGAGAACAGCTCCAATTTTTTCCTGGGGGGACGGAGGATCATGTGGCCCGTTATCGGTGCCTCGTTGTTTGCTACCAATATTGGTGCGGAACACCTGGTGGGTCTCTCGGGTGATGCTTACCGGTACGGCCTGGCTGCAGGATCGGTGGAACTGACCACGGCCATTACACTCGGGTTTGCATCTGCGATTCTTTTTCCCTATTACCTGAAAAACAAGATCTTCACCATTCCGGAATTTCTGGAGCTGAGATACAACAGGCAGGCCCGCCTCGTTTTTTCCGGACTGATGCTGGTAATCAGTGTCATGACCAAACTGGCATTCACACTTTTTGCCGGGGCACTGGTCCTGAACGGGCTGATGGGATGGGGCATCATGAATACGGTGGTGATAACAGGCATTCTCGTGGCACTTTTTACCATCGTCGGGGGATTCACGGCCGTGGCCTATACGGATACCATCCAGGCCACCATCATGATTGCCGGGACCACCATCATGGTGGTTATCGGTCTGGATAAGGCAGGCGGGTGGAGCGGATTGCTGGAACGTGTTCCCGGTGCCATGCATATTGCTGCACCGTTTGATGACCCGGTCTATCCCTTCTGGGGAATTCTGGCCACCGCATTTTATGCGGGCATCTTTTACTGGGGCATCGACCAGGTCAATGTGCAGCGGGTACTGGCGGCTCCGAACCTGAAACAGGCCCGGTGGGGAGCCATGTTTGCCACATTGCTGAAACTGTTGCCGGTCTTTATTTTTGCCCTTCCCGGAATCATAGCTTTTGCCCTCTACCCGGGACTGGAAGGGGAGGAGACCAGGCAGACCTTTATCGTGTTGCTCAATAACCTGCTCCCGTCGGGACTGCGTGGTCTGGTGCTGGCTTCCCTGCTGGCAGCACTGATCACATCGCTGATCGCTGTGTTGAACTCGGTTTCCACCCTGGTGGTGCGGGACTTTGTGATGAAGGTGAGACCGGGGATGGGAGAGAAAAAGCAGGTGGCGGCGGGCAGGATGGTCATCCTGGCGGCCACACTGCTGGGTATCGGGGCCGCCTGGCTGGTTTACCGGAGCGAAGAGGGCCTTTACAAATACCTGCAGACCATCACAGCCTATCTGATCCTGCCTGTCTTCCCGGCCATTTTCTTTGGGATTATCAGCAAGCGGGTGACACTGAAGGGAGCGGCTGTTTCACTCTTTACGGGGCTTATCCTGGCAACGCTATTTGTGATTGACCAGTTTCTGCCCGCTGAGGCGGGAGAGCGGCTTTTCCCTTTTCTCCATTACAGGCTAACCCTGAATTTCGGTTACCGGGGATTATGGGCCACCATGTTGATCACAGCCGTACTCTTTGCGGTATCTGCTTTTACGCCAAAAACAGATCCTGCAAAACTGGAGAAGACAACCGTCAACTATGCCCGGAAACGGGAGCCCTTTGAAGGAATGACGGACTGGAGGCTCCATTTGTCACTATTGACATTAATAACTATATTGATCTATTTCTGGTTAAGATAAGATAATGAAACGTCCATTACTGTTTTTATCTGTTGCAACCATATTGTTTATCGGTTGTAATCAGTGCAAAGATGATCCCGGTTTCAGGATCAGCCTTGAAGCGGAAGAGCCTGTTTATCAGTTTGAACCGGCCAACAACGGTGCCGATCCCCTGTGGTGCTACGGAAATACATCGATTGTGCGCAGGGGTGACCGGGTGGTTGCTTCGGGAATAGAGACCCTCGAAGACCAGGTCCCGTTAATTAATGTCCGCTGGATGCTGTTTGAGCGTTCGGGGAAAGGCTGGGAAATGGTGCTGAAGGATGAAAAGGACCGTACCAGGGAGCCCTGTCCCATCGGGGTGACGGCAGCGGGAAAGATCCTGCTGTCGGTAAATCCTACACTGACCGGACCGGGTGTACGAAGAGGACCTGCCAGACCGCAGATCCTGCAATTTGATGCCGGCCGCCTGCAGGAAGCTCCTGAGATTCTGTTCCCTGTATGGGAAGGCGATCCTCCGTTCACGGAGCATTCATACAGGAGTTTTGCGGTGGATGGCCCGGCCGGTGAGCTGATCCTTTTTCAGAATATAGGCTATACCCATACGGAGTGGTCCTTCCGGGATGGCAGGGGTAACTGGGTAAGCCGGGGCAAACTGATCTGGCCCATGGGAAATGACTACGAAAAACCCCAACCTGTCCGGGTCTGTTATCCGGCTGTACAGTTGAAGGACCGGCAGGTACACTTCTTAGGGGTTAGCGATATCAGGGAGCCCAACAGTACATGGAAGGAGTATAAGTATAAGCTGACCGGCCGTGAGTGGGATTACGATTTCCGGAGGTTGTTTTACACCTGGTCGGATGACATCACAGAAGGCAGGTTTCACGACTGGGTGGAGGTGGCCAGCCGTGAGCGGACAGGAGGACATATTTTTCCATGTGATCTGTGGGTGGCACCGGACGGTCTGGTACATATATTATGGAAGGAACGGGCCCTGGATGAAAGGTTGCGCGAGGAGTTCTTTCCGGACGAAAAACAGAGCCATGCCCTTAATTATGCCGTCATCAAAGAGGGTGAAGTTGTTTTCAGGCAGCCAGTTATGTTGAGTTCAGAGGCAGATACACTCCTTCCCGGTACAGGGAGGTTTCATGTTACACCCGGGAACCGCCTTTTTGTCTTCTACTATGTGCACAGTGATGACAATACGTTCAGGGAGAACAGGATTGTGGAGATCGGCCCCGGTCATACCATCAGTTCACCGGTAAAGGTGCCCGTGGAACGGCCTCTCAGCGATTTCTTTTCGGCTACGGTCCGCGCTGGTTCAGCACCTTCGGATATCATCGATATATACGGGAAGGATGAAAAAAATGAAATGCGTTATCTCCAAATAAAGATTAATCCAGGAAAAGAGCATGAGCTTTTTTAAACATTCAGAAATCAAAAAATTTTAAGCGGATGAAAGAGACTTTTATGATCAGGCGATTGCTCTGTTTTGCAGCCATGGTGTTGTTGGCCGGCTATACAGCCGGCTGTAACCGGAAACCGCAGGGCGGTAAAGACACGGGGAAACAGGTTGTTTTACAGCTCAGGCCCGGTCCGGATAACCCCAGGAACAGCGAGGGGGATTTTATAACCCTGAAGGACGGGCGGATCCTTTTCATATTCAGCCGTTTTACAGGGGGTGGTGGTGATTTTTCCACCGCCCACCTGGCCGCAGTGTATTCAGAAGATCAGGGCAGGAGCTGGTCCGGGGAGCCGGTTGTGATCCTGTCCAATGAAGGAGAGATGAATATCATGTCCGTCTCATTGCTCAGGCTGGACAACGGGAGTATTGCCCTGTTTTACCTGCGTAAAAACTCCACTTCCGATTGTATCCCTTTTATGCGCATTTCAACCGATGAGGCGAAATCGTGGGGGGATGCCGTCAG
>JANTFK010000037.1 GCA_024763595.1 Bacteroidales bacterium
GGCAGTTGAAGTTGCAGCATCCAGGGAAGGCAGGACCACATCGGCCGGCAGCAGCTCTTTTCTGACAACCGGATCTGAAAAGAGCGACCCGTTGGTCAGTACTGCAATGGGTAACTCCGGCCGTATTTCTTTAATAAACCCGAGAACCTCGCCCAGGTCCTTATGGAGGGTGGGCTCCCCGTTACCGGAGAAGGTGATATAGTCAGGATCCGGGTTGTGCTCAAAAAAATGGGAAAGTTCCCTTTTTACTTCAACAGTAGGCACATATTCTGCCCGTTCGAGGGTTAACTTCGTTGTAGCTCCGCACTCACAGTAAACACAATTCATTGAACATACCTTGTGCGGAATCAGGTCCACCCCCAGCGACATACCCAGCCTTCGAGAAGGTACCGGACCAAAAAGATGTTTGTACATACCCGGTTTATTAATTGGTTATTCCCTTTTTAACAATGTATTCACCTTTTTGTGTGCCAAGCTTCTGCGCTATCAAATCACATTTGGTGACCAGCATAAAATAAATGTTTTCGTGGGGTATATCAATCAGCCCTTCCAGGTTACCCTGACCCTTTGAAATGATTACATCCGCCTGATGAAAATGATCCCGAAACTCCTCTGAAGCCGACTCCCATACCGCTCCCGGAGCGTTATCGCCTGTGGTGATCACACTGGTAATTTTATCAATACCCGTCATCCTGGCATCTTCCATGGTAATATCATTCAACACCACACTTCCCCGTACCACATACACTTTTTGAGGCACGTTAATGGAACTCAGGAACAACTTGTCAAGCACAATCTCACCACAGTTATCCCCAATATAGAGCAGTGTTTTTGCGTACTCCAGGCTTTTACGCAAACTCACTGAATCATTTACAGCCAGTTCCACATTCATCACCCGTTTGACAGTTTCCATTATATCAAACTGGTACTTCGCTCCAAAGTCGATCACATTGCCGGCTATTGCCAGACGCATAGCTGTATCAAAGGGGTCCGATGAGCTATTCACCAATTGCTGAAAAGCAGGATACAAATCCAGCATTTTTCGATTATACTCCTCCTTGATCAACTGATAAGGATCAGGGTTTTGCAGTGCTTCCCGGATTATGTGCTGCAATGTTCGTCCCATTACCGGTGGAGATTGTTTATAATCCACCTCCGATAAATATGTTAATAACCGGCGCAGAACCGGCTCTTCAAGCTGCTCCGGAATCACATCTGTTTCAGCTAGTTTCAGATAACTATTGACTATACAGGGGATACACTCAAATTCAGTCTTCATGGGCCATGTACAGTCAGGATCCTGTTTGGCTACTATTCATTCCGGGAACAGGCGTTTTAAGTATTCCTGAACTGATGGTAAACAGTCTGTATCCGGATGAAGCATTTTCCAGTTCATCCTGAATCCAGTGCAGATTTTCATTCAACACAGCAATTACCTCATCCGGACTTTCTTTCGTAATCTTTATTGGGATGAAATGCTGGTTAACCATCCGGATATTTTTCCCAAACTGCCGGGATACCAGGGCATTTACCTTCAATTTTTTCAAATGTTCAATAATGGCATTCCCTTTTTTCCGGGAGCCGTGTTCATGCTCTTCATCCAAAGTCTTAAATAAATTGAGCTCCTCGGAAGACCGTACCATCTGACCATCTTCCAAATGATAGATCAGGTACTTATCAGCATCTCCAAAATGCCTGGCTTCAAACTGATTACTATTACTTACAGCTAACGCAAATCCAATATTCATATATGATGTTTCTTTTAAATGCATAAAATTATAAATTTCCGGCCAGTTTGTAAGCCCCCTGGATGGCATCCTGTGCTTTACCGACATGTTCTGCATCACCTGTAAAATAGACCGGTACTGATCCCGCCTTCTCAAAAGGAACATTGCTTTTCATACCGGCAGCAATGACTATTTTATCAATTCCGGTGAGTGTTTTTTGCCCTTCCTTACCTGTAATAATTACACGGTCTTCATTGACTTCAACCACTTTGTGTCCCAGAAAGATCTCCGTCTCCCTGGCCTCCAGCTTCTTAAGGGTCATTGCTTTTTCGATCATCTCCATACCCCGGGCAATTTCTTCCAGCATCTCAACAATGATAACCTGATTGCCGGCATCAACAAGCTTTGAAGCCACTTCAATACCGATTAATCCTCCTCCTATAACCAGTACTTTCTGATCCCTGGGAAGTTGTTCATCATCCAGGAATTCCGTCCAGTAAAATTCATGCAGACCCCTGATTGGCGGAACCGCCGGAACGGCTCCTGTTGCCATAATCACACCATCATAGGCCGGTGTTGTTACATCTGCCGCCTGGGCCTCCTTATGTATCACATTTATATGATGTGATCTCAAAGCCTCTTCATAATAGGTCACAAGCCGTTTTAAGCTTCCTTTTTTGGGCGGGAGGTAAGCCAGGTTGAACTGCCCGCCCAGTTTATCCTTTTCAAACAGATCTACCTGGTGTCCCCGCTCATTCAGGGTAATGGCCGCCTGCATACCTGCAAGTCCACCGCCGATAACTGCATAATGTCCTTTTTTCTCAGCTCCGGTTAATGGCTGATAATCTTTCCCCAGTTCATAGTTCACCACACAACCCAGACCGGCCCCACTTTTCACGCCTCCCAGACATCCCTCCGCACAGGCCAGACATGGACGGATAATTCCGGAAACCTGATGAAGGTATTTCCCGGGAAAATCGGGATCAGCGACCAGGCTTCTGCCCATTGCCAGGTATTCCGCCCCATACTCCCGGATCAGATGATCGATATCTTCTGCGGTATTAATCTGTCCGACAAAAATAACCGGAATATGAACCTTACCTTTTATGCCTCCAGCCAGTTCCCA
The DNA here is from genome assembly GCA_024763595.1 of Bacteroidales bacterium. Classification (GTDB taxonomy): domain Bacteria; phylum Bacteroidota; class Bacteroidia; order Bacteroidales. Next base: position 2,854 of record JANTFK010000037.1, read on the forward strand.
GGTTTTTCCTTTCGGAACAAACATATGCTGAAAGAACCAAGGTGGTGTCGAACAGGCCGAACCTGCAGAAACATGAATGGCTGCAACACCAAGCCCCTCAAGCTTCAGGGAAAGCTGAATCATTTCATCCAGATGAATACCATCCGGCACCATCTCATCGCCACTGATCCGGATAATTACCGGTACATCCACAGCACCCATTACCGCCTGGACCACTTCCAGTGGAAAACGGAAACGATTTTCCATACTTCCACCGTACGCATCCGTCCGATCATTTACCCCGGGCGAGAGAAACTGTGCCAGCAAATAACCATGTCCCAGTTGCAGTTCAATTCCGTCAAAACCGGCTTTTACCACCCTTTCAGCCGACGAAACAAACAGCTGAACCACCCGGTCCATCATGGTACGATCCATTATTTGAGGCACTGCACCACCATTCTCACAGGCGTTCCCTGTAGAGGACCAGAAATAATTACCGGGGAGTCTGGGATTGGCCATTCTCCCCGGATGGTTCAAATGGGCAAAAGCCTTGGCACCATGCTGATGAATGGTTACCGTCAGCCTGGAAAGGCCTGCCAGTTTTTTATCATCATCTGCACCCATCTGGGCAGGCAACTCTCTCAGGCCCGCATCCATATAGAATGGTTCGGGAATAATGGCCCCGATATTTCTGTTTCTTCTTTCATAAAACTTCAAATGCCTTTCTGTCACCACTCCCGTACCATCACTGTATCCCAGTTTCACAGGAGCCATAATAAACCTGTTCTTCAAATTCAGCATAGCGAATGGCTCTTTAAAACTATTTTCGTTTCTCATTTAACAACTCTTCCCTGATCATGGTATGGCCACATTGGGGACATTTCAGCGTAGTACACTTTATTCCCTGCTGGTGCGGAACTTTTTCACCACACCTGGCACATACACAAAATCCTCCTGTACCATAAGATCCTCCTTTATTGCGGCCGCGGCCGCCCCCCAGACCGGCACCCCGTCCGCTACCCATACCTGCACCACGACCACCACCACGGCCCATACCCTGGCCCATACCTGAACCTCTTCCAGATCCGTTCATTTTTTCTGAATTTTATCGATTAATACAATTGTTTCCCGACATCTACCGGATTTCCTCCTATTTATCAGAGGATGAACCGGTGGTATCAGCAAGACGCTTTTCCAATGCCGAAAGCTGATCCTTTAAAACCCTGATCTCGTTCTCAATCAACGTTTTTTCAGATACATCTACAGCATTACCAACGTAATAGTTACCTAAGCTGCGGCCATAACCAAAACCGTGTCCTCCACCAAATCCAAATCCACGACCTCCGCCAAATCCACGACCAAAACCGCCGCCATAACCAAATCCGCGGCCTCCATAGAATTGTCTTCCATATCCGGCGCCACCTCTTGGTGCAACCGTACTGGCATACCCCGGCTGATCATTGCCTACACAATATCCCAGGGCTCTTCCTGTTTTAGGACCGGCACCATCCGGACCTGTTCTGTCACCTCTTGGCATAATTACCTCCTTATTTTTATGTACAACATTTACCATGGCCAAAATTTCCGGCCAGGTTCATTAATTTCCTTGAACGACATACGGGACATTCCACAATATGCTCCTGAAAACTTATTTTAAACATATGTCCACAATCTCTGCACTGGATAATATTCATCCTGAAATGAACAGCTCCCCCTTCGATGGTAAGCATCCTGCCGTAAATGAGGAAATCTGCAATTTTCTTTCTTGCCTTCTCTATCAACCGTGAAAATGTTGAACGGGATATGCCCATCTCATCAGCTGCCATAGCATGAGAATATCCCAACTGATCAGCAAGCCGGAAGGCTTCAAACTCATCCAGTGTCAGCACAATCTTCTGCAGCGAATGACCCCTTACCCCTACCGGTTTAAACTCCGAGTACAGGGGAGGCTCATGTACGATTCTGTTGTATTGCGGTCTTGACATATCAATAATTTCAGAACAAAAATAATGCACATATGTGCGTAATGCAAATTTTTTTACTATTTTTTAACACATCAGGTTATCATCTACCAATATGGAAAATTGTAGTAACTTACAAAAAGTGTTTACCACAAGTTATGATTATGAAAAGATCCATGCTACTTCTGTTACTCATTATGAGTTACCCCCTTTGTACTTTTGCGCAGATGGTACTGGGTGATATTGTGCCCAATTTTACTGCGGTAGATCAGGATGGAACCAAATGGGTACTGAAAAAAGAACTTAAGTCGGCCGATTACCTGGTCATCTATTTCTATCCAGCAGCATTTACCGGTGGATGCACAAAACAGGCCTGCAGTTACAGGGACCAGAAGGGAGAACTGGCTGAAGCAGGCGCCCAGGTGGTCGGAGTTTCAGGGGACACTCCCCTGACCCTTGGCCTGTTTGCCCTTGAACACCAGCTTAATTTCACATTGCTTTCAGATGAAAACGGGGAGCTCGCAAAACTTTTTGACGTACCGTATGATCAAGGCGGAACCATCAACCGCGAGATCAACGGAAAGTCATTTGACCTGACAAGAGGCAGTACCATACAAAGGTGGACATTCATCCTTGATAAAAAGGGAACCCTCATTTATAAAGATGCGGAAGTTAATGCTGCAGAAGACAGCCATAAAGTGCTGGAATTTCTAACTTCCCTTTGAAGAGGAACAGGCCAGCACGCTGTACTGGTATTTTTTATTATTTAGAACGATTCTAATTAATAAGGATAGTTACTCCGGTCTCCCGGCGGAAATGCAATTTTTTATATTTTGTATTGCCGGCAACTGTGATTCCGGCACAGCTGAAAGTATTGCCAGAGCCCTGTTAACTTTTGAAATTACAACTATGAAGCATAGTTATTTTTTCGGATTTGATATCGGGTCAATCTCTATTAACACCATCATCCTTAACAGGGAAAAAGAGATTATCCATGACGGTTATGATTACTGTCATGGCAAACCTTTTGAAAAGTTGCTGGAGATCCTGCTCCGGCTCGAAAAAAGCTATACTCCTGAACAATTTGGCCAGCTCAGTTTTACAGGTACAGGCGGCAAACTGGCCGCTGAGCTCCTGGGGGGGTCTTTTGTAAACGAAATTGTTGCACAGTCCACCTCTGTGGCCCGGCTCTACCCCGGGGCCAGGACCATTATTGAAATGGGGGGAGAAGATTCGAAACTGATCTTCATGGATGAAGCGGACAACCATGCCTCCCGGCTTTCAGATTTTCAACTGAATACATTATGTGCTGCCGGTACAGGTTCTTTCCTTGACCAGCAAGCCAAACGCATCGGGGTTTCCATTGAAAAAGAGTTTGGGGAACTCTCCCTGAAATCCAAAGATCCCCCGCGTATTGCCGGCCGTTGCAGCGTGTTCGCCAAAAGCGATATGATTCACCTTCAGCAAATCGCTACGCCGGTACATGATATTGTGGCCGGACTCTGTTTTGCAGTGGCCAGAAATTTTATCAGTTCACTTGGAAGGGGTAAAACCATCAAATTCCCGGCTGTTTTCCAGGGCGGGGTCTCTTCCAATGCAGGTATGATCAGGGCCTTCAGGGAACTGTTGAAAGCCAGTGAGGGTAATCTGATCATTCCGGAACACAACACTTCCATGGGTGCCATCGGGGCTGTCCTTACCGACATGGAAAATTTCACTTCCAATGGTTTCAGTTACCGGGGTGCAGGGGCACTTCATGATTATATCAACGGGGAAAAATCAAGGGGAAAATCCCATGAACCACTGAAAGCAGCCAGAGCGGATATCCGGAAAGATGTATACCGGATTCCTGATTCCGGTGAAAAATATGAAGTCTACCTGGGTCTCGACATAGGTTCCCTGAGCACCAATGTGGTGCTGATTGATGACCGGAACAGGGTAATTGCCCGCAGGTACCTGCCCACGGCCAGTAAACCACTGGAGGCGATTCGAAGAGGTATGTCGGAGATTTACGATGAGATCGGTGACCGGGTGGTGGTGAAAGCAGCTGCAACAACGGGTTCGGGACGATATCTGACCGGCGATTTTATCGGTGCCGATGTGATCCGCAATGAGATCACTGCCCAGGCTACAGCTGCCATTGCTTTTGATCCCGAAGTGGATACTGTTTTTGAGATCGGGGGACAGGACTCCAAATATATCAGCATCGATAACGGGGTGGTGGTTGACTTTGAAATGAACAAGGTGTGTGCGGCCGGTACAGGTTCTTTCCTGGAGGAACAGGCTGAAAAACTGGATATCAACATCATTGAGGAGTTTGGGGAGATGGCGCTGGGTGCGGCACAACCCGCCGGACTGGGGGACAGGTGTACCGTATTCATGGAATCGGACCTGAATGCTTTCCAACAGAAAGGTGTTGAAAAGGACAACCTGGTTGGAGGACTGGCCTATTCAATTGTATATAACTACATTAATAAGGTCGTCCGTAAAAAACGGGTAGGGAACCACATCCTTTTCCAGGGAGGGGTAACCAATAACAGGGCCGTGGTGGCTGCTTTTGAAAAGGTAACCGGCAAAAAAATATACATACCACCCCATTTTGATGTGACCGGGGCCATCGGTGCCGCCATGCTGGCCCGCGATCATGTGAAGCAGCATGGTATTGAGACCCGTTTTAAGGGATTTGATATCAGCAAGATTCCTTATAAGGTAGATAAGTTTACCTGCAAGGCATGCTCCAACCAGTGCGAGATCAGGAGGGTAAGGATCGAGGGAGAGAAGAAGCCCCTCTTTTACGGCGGAAGGTGTGAAAGATATGAACTGGATGAACGAAAGGGCAAAGGCGCAGGCATTCCCAACTATTTCGAAGAGCGGCTCGGACTGCTCACCGAAGGGTTCAGGCCCGGAACCGACCCGGATAAAATAACCATCGGAATCCCTCGCGGACTGATGGTCTTTTACCAGCAGTTTCCCTACTGGAGCACATTTTTTAAAGAGCTCGGGTTTAATGTTGTCATTTCGGAAGAGACTAACAATCCCATCATCAAGAAGGGTTTGAGCAAGATTGTGGCTGAAACATGTTTTCCCGTAGAGGTGATGCATGGCCATGTATACGAACTGCTGGACAGTGAAGTGGATTACGTATTCACTCCCTTTGTGATCAATACAAAGGCTGCCAGGGATAATCCAACCTCCAATACCAACTGCCCCTGGGTACAATCGCTGCCCTTTATGGTAAGTGCCTCCCTGCCGAAAGAAAAGAGGGAAAAATTGCTTTCACCGGCCCTCAACTTCCGTTATTACGGTAAGGTGGTGGAAAAGGAACTTTACGACTATTTCGGAAAACGGTTCAAGCTGAGCAGGAAGCAGATTGTAGCGGCCATGAAAAAAGCCGATGAAAGGCAGGAACAGTTCGAGGAAAATGTAAGGGTGCGCGGACGCGAAGCCCTGGCCTCCCTGCCTGAAGACAAGGAGGCTCTGGTTATTATCGGGCGTCCGTATAATACGGGTGATCCTGCTCTCAACCTGAATATGGTTGAGAAACTGATCAACATGGACGTGGTGCCCATCCCCACAGATTACCTGCCCCTGGATGATGAGCATATTACAAAAGACTACAATAAAATGTATTGGCCCAATGGGCAGAAAATCCTTGCAGCATCCCGTATCGTTGCCAGGGATGACCGTCTTCATGGTATCTATATGGGCAATTTCCGCTGTGGCCCTGATTCCTTCATTGCACATTTTGTCAACGAAGAGATGGCCGGGAAACCTTATATGGAACTTGAGATTGACGAGCATGGTGCCGATGCGGGGATGATTACCCGGTACGAGGCGTTCCTGGATAGCCTGAGAGGTTCCCGGATACATGCGGGCAGGAAAAAGCAGGTGATTGTTCCCGGTGCCCTCTCTGCTTCCCCCATGAAGGACAGGACCCTTTACTTCCCCTACATGAGTGATGCTTCCTATGTGATTGCAGCGGTCTGCAGGAGTTTCGGGATCGCTTCAGAGTCGCTTCCCATGCAGACTCAGGAAGAGGTGGACCTGGCCAGGAACCACACTTCGGCCCGGGAGTGCTTCCCCATGATCTGTACCACGGGAAGCTTTCTGAAGAAACTGATGGAACCAGGTATTGATCCTGCAAAAGTCAGTTTTTTTATGCCGGATCACAACGGCCCCTGCCGGTTCGGGCAGTATAACCGGTTCCAACGGGTGCTTTTCGACAGGCTCGGTTTTTCAAAGGCCGAAATTATTGCTCCCAGCAATGATGACTCCTATGAATCGATATCGGCCGGGCACGGTTCCAAATTCAGGCTTAATTCATGGAAAGGGTTTGTGGCCATGGATATCATCAGGAAATTGAAACAGGAGCGCAAACCCTATGAAGCGGTACCAGGAAGCGTCGATAAGGTATACCGGCAATCGCTGGATGACCTGGTCAGGTGCATGGAAAGCGGCGGAGACAACCTGCCCGACACACTGGCGGGTATTGCCCATGCATTTACACAGATCCCGCTTTCCAACGGAAAACGAAAGCCGGTAATAGCCATCGTGGGAGAGATCTTTATGCGTGACAATGACTTCTGCAGCGGGCACCTGGTCTCCCGGCTGGAACAGTTCGGGGCAGAGACCTGGATCGCACCCTTCGCAGAATGGCTCGCATATTCAACCATCCGTTATACGCGGGACAGCAAGTGGAAAGGAAATTTTAAAGGCGTTATCAAATCCAAACTACAGGAGCATTTTCAGGAGTCTATCGCCAGAAAGCTTACCCGGCAGTTTCATGGACTCTTCGATGAAGACAAGGAGGTAGCCGTAAAAGATATGCTCAATGCCTGCGGCCCTTATGTGCACCGCCATTATGACGGCGATCCGGCCCTGAACCTGGGTACATCGGCTATCCTGGCCGACAGGGGGGTCTCAGGAATTGCCAATATCCTGCCCTTTACCTGCATGCCCGGAACACTGGTAGCAGCGGTTTCGGACCAGCTGAGAAAGGATAAAAATAACATTCCTTATGTCAATATAGCCTATGACGGCCAGGAAGATACTTCCATCGAGCTGAGGCTGCAGGCATTCATGCACCAGGCACACCAGTATGCAGAGGAAAGGAACCTGACAAAGGTATCGCAATAAAGAGACCCTGCCGGAATGATATCAATCCATCAGAGTACAACCGGGAGAAATCCGGGGGAAGATTGTTCAAATCTCCAATGGAAGGGTCCTGTGGAATGTGATCTCTTCCGGGCTTACCCTGGCCTGTATCACCATGATCTCCACACCCTGCCGCACCGCCTCATCCAGGGCTTCTCCATAGGCCGGATCGATCTCCCTGGCAGGAGAAAAGATCCTCACATCCATTCGCTGAACCACATAAAGCATGACGGCCCTTAATCCCGCCCGCTTAACCCTGATCAATGTGTTGAGATGTTTTCTTCCCCGCTCCGTAACCGCATCCGGGAACAGCGCCCGGTCACCTTCCCTGAGGGTCACATTCTTCACCTCAATAAAACAACCACTTTCCGGAGTTTCACCATAGAGGTCAAAACGGCTGTCTTCCCAATTTACCTCACGCTTCAATCCGGTGATCCCCTCCAGTCCCGGGATCAATCCTTTTTCGATCCACTCGAAAGCCAGTCTGTTTGGATGAGACGTATTAATACCCACCCATTCTCCCCCTATCTGAATCATCTCCCAGGTAAACCGGGTTTTGCGTTTTGGATCATCCACCAGCGTTAACCACACTTCTGCATTTTCTTCCAGGCAACTCTTCATGGACCCTGAGTTTGTACAATGTGCAGTCACCGCACTTCCGTCATCCAGCATTACATCGGCCAGAAACCTTTTGTATCTTTTAATCAGCCGGCCGTGTATAAGTTCCTTCTCAAATATCAAAAAAATGTCCTTTTGGTTAAATGTATAACGTGCTGCTAAGATCGTCAATTACAATATTAAAACCTTATCCAGGAAAAACAAATCTTTACCTTCCACATACCAAAATGAATTAATGCTTAAAAACAGAACCATCTTTTCTTTCAATGGTTATATATTTAGGATATATTACCAACGCAAATAAAAAAACGATAACGATGAAACGAATAGTACTTTTTCTTTCTATTTCAATGATGATCCTCTCTCTGCAGGATGCACAATCACAAAGCCTGAGAAGATTGATGACCAAGAAGATCATCGAGGACAATCTTGAAGCCCAGGCAAAAAGGGACAGCGCACGTGCAGTGGAAGAGGGAAAAGAACCGGACAAATCCCCCGCCACAAACATGAACCAGGTCTATATGAAGGCACTGGGTCTTACCGGAAATGTGGATTATAAAAAAGACTACGGTTTTGATGCCTATATCCAGATGGAGATAACAGGATATAAAAAGAACGGGAAGGTGGATGAACAGATGGTGTATGACTCTTACCTGAATAAAGATATTGCTGACTATGCAATGGTATTCAAAGACAAGGGAAACCAGTCTGTCATTATTTTCGATGCAGAAAACGGTGCCATGCTGATCCTGACTACCGATGATGGTGAAAAGACCGGTATGGCCATGGCCATAGATCCGGAGGAGATTGCCAGGCAAGCCGAGGAGTATAATGAAGAACCGGAAGAGAACCCCTATGGGATCCATAAGACCGGCAGGACAAAAAAGATCCTGGGATACACCTGCGATGAATATATGGCAGAAGATGAAGAATCCGAAGTGCACATCTGGGCATCAGAGAAGCTTGGGAAAGAGGTTCGTAAAGAGGTCCTGACCAATAAACAGACTTTTGGCGGCGCTTTTACCTATGCATACACCCTGGACGGTATGCCCCTGGAATATAACATTCTGGATAAAAGCAATGGAGAAAAGACAATCATGAAGGTGACAGATATCGATCTGAACCGTTCCAAATCCATCTCCACCGGAGGATATGCCATCATGTCTTTGAAAAGCCCACCACCCTCAGAGGAATAGATGGACTACAGGTCAATGCTGGCCAACTTCCCTTCCGGGACTGAAAAAACGTTCTTTATCAGGGAAGTTGGGAATTCTGAAGAAAAGTTCAATGTGCTCCTGGAGCTGGCTCTTTATGAAAAGGACCCCCTGGCCTGGCGGGCTGCCTGGATACTTGACGGAAGTGATGAACACTGTCCCGGTCTGGCACTGCACCATATCAGCAGGATCGTACAACATCTTCCCGTACTGGAATCAAACAGCACCCTTCGTTCACTGCTCAGATTACTTTGCCGGTATGACATACCGGAAGATGACCAGGGCCTGTTGATCGACCGCTGTTTTAGCTATATGGTATCAGAACTATATCCCGTGGCAGTGAAAGTACATGCCATGCAAATAATCTATAACCATGTGCGCCTCTACCCGGAACTGAAAGATGAGCTGAGAATGGTGATAGAGGACCAGGCAGAAAACAACACGGTTGGATTTAAAGCAAGGGGAAAGCGGATTATGCAACAGCTGGAAAACCTTACCGGTCAGCAAACAGTTCCTCGTCCGGAAATCCATTTCATCTTATATAAACCTGCCGTACCCGGTAATGTGGGGGCAGCGGCCCGGGCCATCAAAACCATGGGTTTCAGTCACCTGAGATTGATTGATCCATGTGACCACCTGGGTAAAGAGGCATTGATGCTGGCCCACGGTGCACGGGAGATCCTGGAATCGGCCAGGGTTTTTAGCAGTTTTGAGGAAGCTGTTGCTGACCTGGATCTGGTTGTATCTACCACCGCCAAAGGGCGCAGCGCCAAATATGATTACCACTCCAGCCGGGAGCTTCTCTCACTCCTGGAAAATAAACAACCGCACCTGGGAAAGACGGGAATCCTGTTCGGAACCGAAGAGAGCGGGTTGCCCAACCAACTGATCCTGCAATCGGATCTGGCCATGAGCATACCCATGGCAATTGAATACCCTTCGATAAACCTGGCCCAGTCGGTTATGATCACGGCCTATGAGCTCTCACCGCTCAATCAGCTTGCGAAACCCGGGAAACTCCTCTCCAAATCGGGCGAAGGCTGGGGGGAGCTGAAAAACCAGGCCCGTCAATTGTTGGTTGATACCGGTATCCCGGCAGGCTCTCCCCTCTTTCACCGTATTATGGAACGGATGGCCACATTGGGGGTCAACGATATTCCCCTGTTTCTTTCCGTAATTAAAAAGATCAATAATACGCTTTGAGTCTGGAGCAGCTACATATCCTCATGGTCTATAACGGGAAGATTCCCACTCTAAAATATGGCGGGACAAGCCGGGTTATCTGGTACCTGGGAAAAGAACTGGCCGGAATGGGTCATCGCATTTCATTCCTTGTTGCCCGTGGATCATACTGTGATTTTGCCGAAGTAATACCCTATGATCCGGCACGATCCCTGGCCATGCAGATACCAGGCCATGTGGATCTGATCCATGCACATATTCCGGTCCGGGAACCACTTCCCAGGCCCTATCTCACCACACTTCATGGCAATACGCCGGAGGAGAAAGATCTTGATGTCAATACCACCTTTCTTACCAGGGATCATGCCGCCCGGTTCGGGAGCGAAGTGTTTGTTTACAATGGACTGGGGCTGGAAGAGTATGGCCGGCCACAGCTGGAGATGAAGCGTGACTATCTGCACTTCCTGGGAAAAGCAGCATGGCGCGTAAAAAACCTGAAGGGAGCCATGGGTATAGCCAGGTCATCCGGACTGCCTTTACGGGTACTGGGGGGATACCGCGTAAACCTGAAAATGGGGATCCGGATCACCCTGGATCCGCGGATAAGGTTTGAAGGAATGGTCGGAGGAGAGAAAAAGAATCAGCTCATAAACGGTTCAAAGGCCCTGCTGTTTCCCGTGCGGTGGCACGAACCCATGGGACTGGCAGTAGTGGAGAGCCTCTACTTTGGATGCCCGGTATTCGGAACACCTTACGGATCTCTTCCGGAATTAGTCACACCCGAATTCGGGTTCCTGAGCAACAGGCAATCGGAACTGGTGGATGCCCTTCAGCATGTGGATACGTATGACCGGAAAAAGTGCCATGAATATGTATGCGATAATTTTGCATCCATCCACATGGCCCGGAATTTCCTCCCCCTCTATGAAAAGGTGCTCAATGG
>JANTFK010000038.1 GCA_024763595.1 Bacteroidales bacterium
AAACAATGGATCACGGGGCAGAAGAAATATGAGTTCCGGAATTACAAGAAGGTGATTGAAAGGGGAGTGGGACTTTGTTCACAACCCTGCATCGGGTTAAAAGACCTGCTGAACGCTCATGGCATTAAAGCCGATCTCTGGGATCTGCAACAACATGTTGTGGTTGGGGCCACGCTGGAAGACGGGACCGGGTACACCCTGGATCCGGATTATGGATATGTGATCCCCGTGGGCATGGGCAGGTTGAAGAGCAATCCAGACCTGGTAAGAGAGGCTTATAAGCACCATGATGATGTTTACGCCAGTTACCTGAAAGAACATAAACACACAGAAGATATTGTCCGGATGTACACGCAGGACGGCAATCATATTTACCATATGGCAAAGGCTTTTGAGGATTTCTCTTACCTGGCCAGGTGGATCCTCCCCCTGCTGCTTATTTTACCAGCTCTTTTAACTTATATAAAAAGAAGAAAGGCATGAGGGGATTACGGGTTAAAGCACTTGCCGGCCTTATGGCACTTTTGCCGGGATTCTCCTTCCCGGGTATGGCCAGGGATGCAGGAAGCGGACACCGTACACCGGCTCCGGGTGAGATAGCAGTGAGTAAACCAGGAAGCTATGCCGTGGCGGGTACCACATATATCCTGGTCAATGATATTTCCAGTCCAAAAAGTGCCATCTTCCTGGGAAAAGATGTCACACTTAACCTGAATGGTTACATCCTTACCTATGCTGACGGGGGATACGAACATATTCCAAATTACAGCTTTGAGGAGGGGCTTGATGGCTGGGATATCTCCGGGGCCCCGGGAGCCAGGGTCGAAGATACCAGGGTCCATGTCTTTGTCGGAGATAAGATCCTCCGGCTTCCGGCAGGTGAAGAGATTGTTTCCCCCTATATTTATTTGCCTGTCCCGGATCGTTCCTATTTTGCCATTTGCGGGGTTATCGCGAGAGAAATGAGGGTGAGCGTCTATGTGGAAGATGAAAAAGGGACCCGGGTAAACTGCATCACTGCTTATACCGACAGCACCATGGTAAGCTGTCCCGTGGAGAAACGCTTCCCCAGGCTGGGAGGTGGTTTTGTATTTGCCCATATACCGGAAGCGACGGCCGGCAGGTACCGCATCAGGGTGAAAGCAGAGACCGATTGCCTGATCGATCATGTTGATCTGCGCCCGGCCATGGATGTGGGGATAGGGATCGTTGAAAGAACACATCATATGGGTCATAACGATCACCTTTACAACAGGGTTCACAGTGCCTTCTTCGATTACACAGGGGATCTTTCCACGGGGGCACCAATACCCGGTATCCCTGTTGTTGAGGGGAAGGGCACTGTTACCATTAAGAACGGAACGATCATGAACGGTACCACCGGCGTATTGTCATGGGGTATCCAGTCTACAGCAGGGGATGTTACTGTTATCCTGGACAGTGTAAAGATTCTCACCTCGGGTATTAACACATCTGCAGTGGATGTGCCACAGGCCATCATAACGAACTGTTATTTTGATGTGAAGAGCCCTTTTATCATCAACCGTCATGGAGCTGAATTTTATGCAGTGGATCTCACAGGCGAAAGCGCTTCTGAAGTTTCCTTCTCCCGGTTTTTCGGCGGACAGGGTTGCCTCTCTTTCAAAGGGGATCTTACCAGCGTACATCATAACTTCTTTGCCAACCGGCAAACGGTGACCAACCATTACTCCATTATGGCCATGGGCGATAGTTCCCGGATCTTTGACAACCTGATCCGGCCCGAGACAGGTTCGGGTATTGAAATATATGTACACAGGGGAATTGAGATCTTCAACAATGAGATCTATACAATGGCTGCACCCCCCACCTGCGAGTACGGACATGAGGAATACAGCACAAACGCTGTCCGGATAGCTGATTATGGCGCCAGACCGGGGGATGCCCTGGGATGCTTTGGCAATAAAATATACAACAACAGGATCTATATTACGGGTAGAGATTATTCGGAATATCCCGACTACATCCCCATGGCGTATGCAGTTTTTTACAGTGCCGGTGCCGGCGATAATTATATTTACGGGAATGATATTGTCGTGGATGATCAGAGCCCCGGTTCCAAAAATGAAACATCGGCATTCTATATTGGGGGCAGCGTTACCGGCGGTCAGTTTTATGATAATACCATCACTGCCAATGTGCCGGCTCTCTGGGTGGCTTCCCGCTATGGCGGAGCCAGCGATACGAAGATCTGTAACAATACCATTATCCGGTCGGCTACGGCAGGTGAGGATTTCAAACCTGTCAGAATGGGATGGGAGGGGCATCCCGGATGTGTGGCAAAAAATATACAATTCTGTTCAAACCGTGTGATTGGAGCCGGATTTGAGATTGATGCCACTGCGCAGGCGCATAGCTACACTGTTTCCTGGACCCTTGAGGTGGAGGTAACAGACCGGAAGGGAGAAACTGTGTCCGGACAGCAGGTCCGGATATTGGATAGAAGCGGGAATGAAGTGGCCAACAGGCTGACCGGCCTCCATGGTTCCGTAGTGGTAGAGTTACCCGGGTACAGGGTGAATGGTGTATCAATCACCCATTTGTCGCCTTATACCGTGATTGTCAACAAGAAACAAAAAAAGGTATCCCTGGATACCAACCGTGAAATAACCATTAAAACTTCATGATGCGCACAATTGCTATTGTTATTGTTGCTCTCTTCTTGTCCGGGTGTAGCTCAGATAATAAAGAGCAGGCAGCACCAAAGCCAAATATTATTTTCATCCTGGCAGATGACCTGGGTTACGGAGAACTGGGTTGTTATGGCCAGGAACTGATCGAAACGCCCAACCTGGACCGACTGGCGGCGGGAGGGATCAGGTTTACGCAACACTATGCGGGGGCTCCGGTTTGTGCACCATCCCGCTGTGTACTCCTGACTGGCCTACACAGTGGCCACGCCTATATCCGGAGCAATGACGAGTGGAAAGAAAGGGGAGATGTCTGGAATTATCGTGCCATGATAGCCGATTCCACCCTGGAAGGACAACGGCCCCTTCCTTCAGGCACCCCGACCATCGGGAAGTTGTTACAGGCGGCAGGATATAAAACGGGTATGACCGGTAAATGGGGACTTGGCGCACCCCAAACAGCATCGATCCCGAATCGTATGGGATTTGACCTTTTCTGCGGATACAACTGCCAGAGGCAGGCCCATACTTATTACCCCGTGCATCTGTACCTGAATGAAAACCGGCTTCACCTGGATAATGATACAGTAGCCCCCCATGAAAAACTTCCCGTGGATGCTGACCCGCTGAATCCGGAGAGTTACAGCAGGTACACCCTGAACGAATATGCGCCTGATGTGATGTTTTCGCAGATGATCAGTTTTATCGAAGCGAACAAGCATGAGCCCTTTTTCTTTTATTGGGCGTCACCCATTCCTCATCTTCCGCTCCAGACACCCAAAAAGCGGGTGGACCATTATGTTGCAAAGTTCGGAGATGAGAAGCCCTATACCGGGGACAGGGGTTACTTCCCGCAGCGCTATCCGCATGCAGCCTATGCAGCCATGATCTCATACCTGGATGACCGGATCGGACAATTGATCAGGAAGTTAAAGGAGGAGGGATTGTATGAGAATACCCTGATCATTTTTTCGTCCGACAACGGACCCACCTATTCCGGCGGAGTCGATGCTCCCTGGTTTCATTCTGCTGCCCCTTTTAAATCTGAAGAGGGATATACCAAGGGACATGTTTATGAAGGGGGGATCCGTGTACCTTTGATCGCCAGTTGGCCTGGTAAAATCAAACCCGGAACATCGTCGGATCTTATTTCAGGTTTTCAGGACCTGCTTCCCACCCTGTGTGAAGTAGCGGGTGCAGAACTTCCTGACACGGTTGACGGGATCAGTTACCTGCCTGAACTGTTGGGAGAGGCGGACCAGGTGAAACATCCGTACCTCTACTGGGAATTCCCCGGGTACAATGGACAGCAGGCTGTCAGGATGGATCAGTGGAAGGCGGTCCGTAAGGATATCCGGGATGGTAATCTTGCCATTGAGTTATACAACCTGGATGAAGATATCCGGGAAACAGAGAATGTGGCTGACCGGCATCCGGATATCCTGCAGAAAATGGAAGAGATCTTGAAAAACGAGCATACACCGGCCGAACTGGATTTATTCAGAATGAAGGCACTGGGTGATTAATATAGCATTAACAGATAGATTAAATTTAAAATCTTGAACGGATGAAACACCTCATTGAACCCTCCCGGCGTTCTGCCCGGGTATTCCGGAACCTGCTGCTTTTGCTAACTGCCGTGTTATTGTGCTTTTCATGCAATACACCGGTCAGCGATACCGCATCCACACTATTTGATCAGGGTATATACCTGATTCCCTATCCGCAGGAAGTAGTACCTGGCGGAGCCGATTTTATTCCCGGCGGGGAGGTATCGGTTGTGCTTGATGAAGGTGCTTCTGAGAATGACAGGTTTGCAGCTGATGAGCTGGCACGGGAGCTGAAGGAGGAGTGGGGTATCAGGGCGGTGATCACCAGTGCGGCTCCGGGTTCCTCACCAGACGTTGCATCAGATTTCCCCGGCACTGCCTCGGACTCCCAAGGCACTGTCCCGGCCCCTCCCGGGGCTGCGATTATCCTGACACACCAGGGGGTTCCCGCGAAAATTACCGGACTTCCGGAGAAGAAAGCCCTGCAGGGATATCAGCTGGTAACCGGGGCCGGTCAACTGGTCATACGGGCCAGTGGAGAGTCCGGTCTTTTTTATGGCATCCAGACACTCCTTCAGATCATGAAACAGGGTGAACACGGTGCTTTTGTACCCGGGATGGAGATCATCGACTGGCCGGATATTCCACAACGGGCCTGTCACTATGATACCAAGCATCACCAGGACAGGCGCGATTATGTGGAAAGTTTTATCAGGGACCTGGCCCGGTACAAGATCAATATGCTGGTGTGGGAATGGGAAGATAAGTTCGCCTACCCGAGCCACCCGGAAATCGGAGCCCCGGGTGCTTTCACCATGGAGGAGATGCAGGAGATCACCCGGTATGCCAGGCAATACCATGTGCAACTGGTACCCCTGGTACAGGGACTGGGTCATGTGAGTTTTATCCTGAAATGGCCTCAACACAGTCATCTGCGTGAAATACCGGCCTCCAACTGGGAATTCTGTCCGCTGAAAGAGGGTAGCTATACATTGCTGTTCGACCTCTGGGATGATGCCATTGAGGCAACACCCGGTTCCGAATATATCCACATCGGTTCCGACGAAACCTATGAGCTGGGTGCATGTGAACAGTGCCGGAAGAAAGCTGAAGAGATAGGCAGAAGCGGCCTCTATACCCTCTTTATCAACAGGGCAGGCAAGCATGTGCTGGAAAAAGGAAGGAAACCCATGTGCTGGGAGCGCCCCATGGGCTGGGAGAGAGGCAAATCTCCCGCCAGGGGAATCGAACCCATCAGGGAGTTGGTGCTGACAGAGAGCTACAGTTATGAGACAGCAGCATATCAATATGCGACAGAGGCAAAGGAACTGGGATATGAACTTTTCACCTATGATCCCAACCCGGGTGTGGTGCCCCTGATGGTTCCCTATATGTTCAGGATCAGGGAGGGTGGAAATAGGGTGCCCGGCAGCCTTGAGAATTCATATAACCATCTCGTTCCCTCCACGCAGTCAGGATATTTCGATGGGATGATCAATACCTCCTGGGATGATGCCGGGTTGCATAACCAGGCCTGGATGATGAGTTTTATTAATTCTGCAGAATGGTCATGGAGTGCCGGGGCCCCCACCCTGGATGAGTTTATCTCCACGTACTTTATGAACTATTACGGGGATAACTCCACTGATATGCGGGAACTTTTCATGCTGCTGAATGAGGCGGGCTACTTCTATTTTGAATCTTTTGAACGGCGGGTATGGCATTATGGCGATATAGGAAAGACCCATCTGCCGGACCTGCCCCGGGATGACAATGTGGAATATGACGTTTACTGGAACAGGGAGTATGCAGCACGGATCGAATCTTCCCGCGAAATGTTGAAAAAGATGGAACGTGCCGGAGAGATCATCGGAACCAACCTGGAAGCCGGTATCAGGCACAGTTATGACCTGGAACTCTTCTCCACGGTAGTAGATCTGGTACGCCACACCTGTCATACATACCTGGCACTTTCGAATCTGGAACTGGCCATTAAAGAGGCGCATAACCAACACTATCTGAACCATGCTGCCACCTATGCAGCCTTGGAGAGCGCTGTAAGGATCATTGATGACAACCTTGCGGAAAGAGAGCAGGTTTACAACAATCTGGTCACTGTCTGGGAGCGGACCAGGCTCCCCAAAGGACTATCCACCGCTGAAAAGGTATTCTTTTTCCGGCGAGACCGCGCCAGGCACTTTGCCTTTCGCCGGGCCGATATGTCCTACCTGATCTGTGATGAGGAGTTGCTGGGACTGGAGGATTACAGGGAACAACTTTTGGAATATATGAAGTACTATAAGCAAACCTATAAAATCTGAAATCATGAAAACAGAGCGTATGAATAAACCGGCAATTTACCTGTTAACAGGGCTAAGGGTGTTGGTGGGGTGGCATTTTCTTTACGAGGGTATAGCGAAACTGACAACCCCGGAGTGGAGTGCTAAAACATACCTGATGGGATCCAGGTGGATCTTTTCCGATCTGTTTCATGCCATGGCTGCCTCCCCGGAAATCATGAAGGTGGTAGATTTCCTGAATATCTGGGGGTTGATCCTGATCGGGGTGTCATTGATGCTGGGATTGCTTGTGCGCTGGTCAGCTGTCGCAGGAGCCCTGTTGCTATTCTTCTATTTTGTTTCCTATCCCTCACTTCCCGGCTACACCCTGGGAACAGTGGTGGAAGGCAGCTACCTGGTGGTCAATAAGACGCTGATCGAGTTCCTGATGATGCTGGCTTTTTTGGTGCTCCCGGCCGGTTCTTTTTACAGCGTCGACCGCTGGATAAAGCGGTTGAGGGAAGAAAAGGCCCATGCGCCGGTCCCTGTGGAAGATGAGAAAGCTGTTTCACTGGGAAGACGCGAGTTATTGCGCGACCTGATGGGTGTCCCTTTCCTTGGTATATTTGCATATGCGGCCTACAAGCAAAAGAGATGGCAGAGTTTTGAAGAGAAGTTCCTTGCCGGCAATACGGATGCTGTTACCGGAGCGACGCGCAAATTTTATTACTCCTCGCTGGAGGATCTGAAAGGGGAGGTGCCCAAAGGGAAGATTGGCGACATGGAACTGAGCCGCATGATCATGGGTGGTAATCTGATTGGCGGGTGGGCCCATGCACGTGATCTGATCTATGTCTCCAAACTGGTGAAGACTTATCATACGGACGAGCGGGTAATGATGACCATGGCACTGGCAGAGAAGTGCGGGATCAATGCCCTGCTCACCAATCCTGTTCTGAGCCGCATTGTCAATAAGTACTGGCATGAGACCGGAGGCAAGATGCAGTTTATTTCCGATTGCGGAGGCCAGGATAACCTGCTTGACGGGGTCAGGGTTTCGGAAGAGGCCAATGCAGCTGCCATGTACTGTCATGGGGGTATAAGCGACCAGTTGGTCCATAACAATAACTTTGATGAGATTGCAAAGGCACTGGAACTGATCCGGAGCTATGGGAAACCGGCCGGTATCGGTGCTCACCGGATCGAAACGGTAAAAGCATGTGTGGAGCGGGGGCTTATCCCTGATTTCTGGGTGAAAACCCTGCACCATCACCATTACTGGTCGGCCGAGGTGGATCCGGAACAGCGAACGACTGTGGACAAAGGCTATAAAGACAACATGTATTGTTTTAAACCGCAGGATACCATTGACTTTATGAACAACCTGGAACAACCCTGGATCGCATTCAAAATTCTGGCTGCTGGTGCCATTAAGCCCCAGGATGGATTCCGGTACGCCTTTGAAAAAGGGGCTGACTTTGTCTGTGTGGGCATGTATGACTTCCAGATTGTTGAGGATGTCAATATTGCCCTGGATGTGCTCGGTTCGGATGGTGTGAAGCAACGCACCCGTCAATGGATGGCATAAAATAAACTGACCGGTTACTCTGTAACCCGGATCTTTCCCAGCCGGTACCAGCCGTCGGGTTCCCTGCCACTGATGGCAAGCTGTACGCTGGGTTCCAATTTCCAGCGGTCGACAATCGCAATCTGCACATCATAGTTACCTGCCGGCAGGTCGCCCGGGATAAATACACAGTTGTCATATATGTTGTCGCCGGGCAGCCATGTTTTAATATTTACATCCAGCGGCAGCGTTACAGTTTTTGTACCCGATTTCAGACGGAGTGCAAGGGTGAAAGCTTTATAACAGGGTGCCACACCCTTGTTTACCCACCACGATTTAAACGAAAGCTTGCCGTTCCGGCTAACCTCTCCCGGATAACTGAACCTTCTGAGTACAAAGCGGTATCCCATCTTCTTTAACCATTCATCGACCAGGTCCTGCCATTCAGGCGGTACCGGAGAAGATTTGGCATTGAAGGAGGAGATGTGCCATTTCAGTGTTTCGTTGAAAATATACCTGACATCATCCCTGTCATAACCTTCCCGATCTTTCCACCTTCTAAAGGTACCGCAGATCTCCAGGCTGACCGGTGATGTTTTCCAGTCGTCGGCCACGCCATAATTGATAATGGCCTGAGGGTAAAAATCATACATATGTGTCCAGCTATTCTGTTCATCAGCCCAGAACCCCAGGTCGCCAATGCAATCCACCCGCCACCCCACAGGTATCCGGCTGTCAGCATACCGGTTGGTTTTTACATCCATCAACAGGGCAATCAACGGGGTTTTCTTAAATGAATCGGTATAGGCATTTACAAGTGCTTCCATGGTAGGTGTTGAAAGCAGTTCGGAACCGGCACCCTCACCCCATGCACCCACAATGGCCAGATCCACAGCTTCAAGGTCGGGATGACCGTCATACCGGGAACCCATGGCCCGGATGAATCCGCCAAAAAATTGTGCGTAGCGGGGATCTTCCGGATTAACCAGCCACTTATTGACCGGATTTTTATCATTCCATTCCTCCTCCGGTCCGACCATCTCCCGGTACCAGTCCGGTACATCCCGCTTTTTATCTCCCGATGAGCCATAGGGAGCGATCCTCACCAGTAAAGTTTGTCCCCTTGACCTGGCAGTTGCCAGTGCCTTATCCAGCATATCCCAGCGATAGATGCCTTTTTCGGGTTCCAGGTACCTCCAGTAAATCCGGAAGTAAGCTATTGTCGTTGCAGGATGATCCTGGTTGGTGAGATCGCCGTCAAATGCCTGATACACGATGGGGAACCCTTCGGTCCAGCCACTTCCCTCATTCAGATCGTCCCCGTTGAACCGTTGAAAGGTCATAAAGCCCATGCCCGGGTTCCGGATCACATCATCGATCTCAGCCGGCCTTATAACGATTTCATTAACGGGTATCTGACCTGTTCCTGTAATAACCATAAAGGCGAAGAATGCGCATAAAAAGCAGCTGTTGTAAATCTTCAACATGATGTTTTTATTCGATGATTGAATCGTAGATGCTCTGAAGAATGGATGTCCGGATATCCAGCTCATACAACAAGCGGTTTTGCCGTGTGGGATAAACCCTGTTACAGAGAAAGACATAGGTGATTTCATGCTCAGGATCCACCCATGCAAATGTACCCGTAAACCCCGAATGGCCAAAGCTGGACGTTGAGGCCCCGGGGCACGGATAGTCTTTTTCCGTCCCGTCGCGTTCGTCCAGCAGCGGTTTATCAAATCCAAGACCACGCCTGTTTCCCAGCTCCGGAAACTGGTATGCGGAGTAGGTTCTCAATACCTCCTCTGCTATTAGTTGTTCCCCTCCGTAGCTGCCCATGCGCCGGTACATCTCGAAAAGTTTCAACAGGTCGTTGGCGGTGGAAAACAGACCGGCATTCCCGGCGTATGCCCCCATCATGGCGGCCCCTTCATCATGTACGTATCCGTGAACCAGCTGTTTGCGGAACAGGGAGTCATATTCCGTCGGAACAATCCGTGACAGCGGATAATACCTGTAAGGTCTGA
This sequence comes from Bacteroidales bacterium, assembly GCA_024763595.1. GTDB lineage: Bacteria > Bacteroidota > Bacteroidia > Bacteroidales. The sequence goes on from JANTFK010000038.1 coordinate 10,093, forward strand.
ATCCCAGGTCCCAGGCTCCCAGCCTGTGATAGACACTATCCGTCAGAAAGGATTCGTAATCTACTCCGGAGAGCCTTTCGATCATCCTGGGAAAGAGGAAAAAAGAGAGCCCGCTGTACACATATTTCTTTTCTCCCAGTGCGGATTGCCGGATTTCCCGCTGCATCCTGTTCCAGTAATTCCCTTTTAGGTAGACCCGGTCGGCCACCTCAACGGAGAACCTGGCAGATGGTTCGTTCCGTATGAAACGTTGCTTATAGCTGCCGTCTTTCCTGACCGTATTTTCCCAGAAAGGTATCCACGGGTAGAGCCCTGCCTGGTGCGTTAGTATATCCTTGAGTTCCAGAGCAGCTTTATTGGATCCTTTCATAGAGGGGACAAAATCGATCAGCCGGCCTGTATGGGAAAACTTCCCTTCACTTTCCAGCATCATCAGTCCCGGTAAGGGTCCGGAGACCTTGGTAACTGAAGCCAGATCGTAGAGATCCTTCTTCCGTACCCCGATCCGTGAATCATAGGTGTGATAACCGTAGGTTTTGTGAAAGATCACGATTCCGTTACGGGCGGCAATGACCGCGCAACCTGGGTAAGCCCCGGCTTCGAGGCCTTTCTGAACAATGGAGTCTATTTTGTGGTTCAGGATGCCGGATGAGACCCCCGCATTCTCGGGGCATCCGTATTGCAACCGAAGACGGCCGGGAGTAGAGATTCCTGATCCTGCCGGATAGTGATTACCGATGGCTACAGGCAGCACTCCTTTTCCACCGATTCCTCCGAAGAGAAGCTGGGCGGCCAGTTCTTCGCTCCACCTGTTCTGTCCATAGGTCAGCACCAGACCGGCCGATGTCCTGGCACCGTTCAGTTTGTCAATGATATCAGGTTTCCCGAAGCAGACAGAAATTAGTTGCGTCTTCCCCGAGAGAGCGGTAATAAAACGGTCCGCACCTTCAGCTGGTCCGGAACCGCCTCTGGATTTCCCGCCGGAATAGATGCCCGCCAGCACCACATCATAGGTCTCCAGTATCTTCAATAACGAGTCTTCCCAGGTTGTTCCGGGAATCCAGAAAAAATGGTCCGTCCGGGTATAGTTGCCGGCCATTTCCTGGAAGGGTGTGGTGGCCACTACAGCATTTTTCAGCGGTGGATTGATAGCCAGTGTAGCGATCCGTATGCTCTCCAGACCCCTAAGGGGAATGATCCTGTCGTTGTTATTGAGGACTGTGAGACAACCGGCATACAGCTCCCTGGTCAATGCTTCCTGTACCGGGGAGCCGGCCAGGTCCGCTGCAGCAATACCATCTGCCCGGACAGGCTTGTTTAGACCTGACCAGTATTTAAATGCCAGGATACGCCTGGCCTGCCGGGTAATGGCTGCCTGATCTGCTGCCTGACCTGCTGATTGATCTGCTGTATGTGTGCCGGCCGGTGCCTGACCATCGCTGATTCCCATACCGGCCCTGTCTGTCACCAGAATGCCGTTTTCCTGAAGCACATTTCTTACAGGCATCTCGACAGCCGGCCACAGAAGCAGCTCTATCCCCAGTAACCTGTAATACCCGGCCATTCTTTTACCCATCCTATACAACAGGGAATCATCTTTGATGGCCTGCAGGGCCAGCGGACCGGGATAGCCGTTGCCCCATTCCCCTTCGATGGCAATGGCCAGCGGAACTTTGCTGGCAGACTGATAGTTATTGATAAGTTGCGCCGTTTTTTCAGCAGAGCCCGGATGAATAATAAGTCCGCCGATGCCATCCTGCCGGATAGCACGGAAAACAGCTGTCAGGAGTGCAATATCGTCATCCGGGCCTGCTGTCATCCAGACAGTTTGTGCCATCTGTTCTTCCTCCGACAGTGTTGCAAGTATCGAATCCACCCAGGGATGATCCAGGTATTGTTCATAGGGAGCCTGTTGTCCGTTGACTGGAAACAGCAACAGTGCAAGGTACAGGATGGTACACCACCTCGAATACTGTTGGTTCATGATTCTTTACACATTAGCAGGCAGATCAAAAGGTGACCTGTAAATTTTGGTCAGATAGGAATCCGCCTCCGGATCATTGATAAAACGCTCTGCGTGCGGATTGAACTGCAGTGATCTTTTTAGCCTGCAGGCAATATTCCCCAGATGGCACAAAGATGAGGATAGATGCCCTTCCTGGATATCGGCATGCAGATCCTGCCACCTGCCCGAACGGACACAATCAATGAAGTTTGAAAAATGATCCAGCACCGAGTTGTGCTCCTGATCTGTGTACTTGAACAGGGGACCCGGTTCTTCTTTATAAGTTGAGTAACCGCTGGGCGTTATATTCACTTCGGTAAGGTAAGCCTGGCTTTTACCTTCATCTTCATTTCCCAGACTTATCCATCCATTTGCACCGTAGATCAGATTCCCGATCCTGACTTCTCCTTCGCTGTTGCTTCCCAGGCCTCTTACATCAAATTGCAGGATCTTTCCATCTGCATATTCAAACTCCAGGTGCTGGATATTGGGGGTTTCCTGATCGCCATCCCAGATAAAATAATCCCCCATTCCCTGGATCCGTACCGGATGTTCCAGTTTATTCAGTGCCCATCTGGCCACATCTGCCTGGTGAATACCCTGGTTACCCAGGTCGCCGCTCCCGGTATCCCAGAACCAGTGCCACTTATAATGAAAACGGTTCTGATTGAAGGGCCGGTAGGGCGCCGGGCCCAGAAATGTATCCCAGTCAACGCCTTCGGGGACAGCACTGTCCTTTACGTGTCCGATATTACCGCGAGGTTTGATACAGAGCCCTTTGGCCATGTATATCTCGCCCAGTCCATCATCATTGATAAACTTCATGGATTGCAGGGTAGCCTGGTTGCTTCTGGACTGTGTGCCGGTTTGTACCACCCGGTTATATTTTCTTGCTGCCTCCACCATTTTTCTGCCTTCCAGCACCGTATGGGAGACCGGCTTTTCCACATAGACATGTTTTCCGGCCTGGCAGGCCCATATGGTCTGCAATGCATGCCAGTGATTGGGGGTGGCGATTGTAACTGCATCAATCTCCGGATCCTCCAGTACCTTCCGGTACTCGGTTGTAGTGCTGGGTTTGTGACCGGTCAGCTTCTCCACTTCTGCCACTGCCTCCGGTAATAACCGTTGATCGATATCACAGAGGGTGACAATTCGGACGTTTTTGATCTTGGCCAGGGCATGATAATGGCTTTTACCGCGGCTGCGGATACCAATGACTGCCACATTTACAGTATCGTTCGGGCTTTTTTGATTTGAGATTCCGCCGGCAAGTGATGTGGCACCTGTCAGCGTAGCTGCTGTGGCAACACCTGATCTTTTCAGGAATGAGCGTCTGTCTATAGGGTTCATGTTCATGTGTAAAATGGAGTTTAGCTAAAAGTACTATTTACGGTTTTGAAATGCAAGTTGAAGATCCGCATTGAGCTTACCCCAATTTTTTTAACAAAACCAAATTCTAACTGAGCCTGGAATATTTCCATATTCGATATTTCCCGTAATTTGCTGTGGGGAAAATCAATCCATACTGATGAATCCTATGCTACTATCATGAGACTTTATCAAAATAAGTATGATAACCAGAATCTTCCACCGTTTGATTCCCTGTAATTTTTTTATTACATTTCATGATTCTTGCGCACCCCATCCCCGTAGTATACTACAGGGTTAGCGAGCAAAGAAAGATCGAAATCCGGTTTCACCGGACTAATGTATGCGTTGATTGATAGCGACTAACCTTTTTTCATAGATGAAGCGAAGAGG
>JANTFK010000039.1 GCA_024763595.1 Bacteroidales bacterium
GGATCCCAATCAGATTGTTGAAATTAGGGAGTTGATCAGGGAACTGGGAAAACAAAAAACGGTGATCCTCAGTACGCACATCCTGCCTGAAGTGGAAGCTACCTGTGACAGGATCCTGATCATTAACCAGGGACGGATTGTGGCCGATGGCACTTCAGATTTGCTCCGGAAACAGGCTGGCGGAGCTGATATCCTGCGCGTAAAAATTGAGGACGGTGACCCCAATGCTATCTTTAAGGCACTGCAGGGACTGGAAATAACCACGCAGGTCGGATTTGTTGATGGAGATCAGAGCCGTTTTGAGATCCAGTGTCCAACCGGATCGGATGCCGGCCGGGAAATCTTCCACCTCTGTGTGCAAAAAAAATGGACGATTACCGAGATAATTCCTTTCGAAACCAAACTGGAGGATGTTTTCCGGGAACTTACCACCTAATGAGCGATAAAAACATTATACCAAAATCAAACGCCATAAAGTATAGATCATGCAAACTATCTGGATACTAAGCAAAAGGGAATTCAGGTCATTTTTTGATTCTTTGATAGCCTATATCATGCTGGTTCTTTTTCTGGGGATTAGCGGTTTTTTCACCTGGTTGTTCGGCTCTGATGTATTTCTGGTGGGTCAGGCCAGTCTGGGAGCCTTTTTCTCGATCGCCTACTGGACCCTCTTCTTCTTTATTCCGGCCCTTACCATGCGGTTGCTGGCCGAGGAGATCCGGTCGGGTACCATTGAACTGTTGTTGACAAGGGCCATTACCGACCGGCAGGTCGTGCTGGGTAAGTTTCTCTCAACCTTTATGTTGATCGTGGTGGCACTGGTGTTTACCATCCCTTATGTAATTACCATTGGCAGTATAGGTAACCTGGATCTGGGAGCTGTTATCAGTGGTTATCTGGGGCTTCTCTTTATGAGTGCGGCCTATATCAGCATAGGATTGTGGGCAAGCAGTATTACCAGGAACCAGATCGTGGCTTATCTTCTATCACTCTTTATAGGGCTTTTCTTTCACCTTTTGTTCGGGATCCTTGCCACCGGTTTTTCCGGCTTGCCAGGGCAACTTTTTACCAGCCTGAGCATGCGGGAGCATTTTGACAGCATATCCAGGGGGGTACTCGACAGCGGCGATCTGGTATACTTTCTTTCACTGATCGTCCTGGGGCTGTTTCTGTCGGAGGTGTCCCTGGCTAAAAGAAATATTACTGAATAAAAGAAAACGCGTAATGAAAACCAGAAAATATACCGTATCGATACTATTGTTTGTTGCCATTGTGATTGTGGTCAATCTGTTGTCGGAGCAGTTCTTTTTCAGGCTGGACCTAACAGAAAACAAGCAATATACACTCTCCGGAGCCACAAAGCGTATTCTGAAGGAGCTGAACGAACCCATTACCGTGAAAGCTTATTTCAGTAAAGACATTCCTGCCCAGTTGATAAAGACAAGAAACGATTTCAGGGAAATGCTGGTTGAATATGGTAAGATATCGGGCCAGATGGTGGTTTATGAGTTTATCAGTCCAAACGAGGATGAGGAGGTGGAGAGAGAAGCCACGGAAAACGGGATACAGCCTGTCATGATCAATGTGCGGGAGAAAGACCAGATGAAACAGCAAAGAGCCTATATGGGTGCAGTGCTCAGTCTGGGAGAAAGAAAGGAGATCATTCCGGTAATCGAACCCGGACTGGCCATGGAGTATACCCTTTCCACAGCCATTAAAAAACTGGCAGTTGTGAATAAGCCGTCAGTCGGATTTTTGCAGGGTCACGGTGAACCTTCCCTGCAGGAACTGAACCAGGCGAATCAGGAACTGGGTGTCCTCTATTCGGTTGAGGGGATCACCATAACCGACACTACATCGATTCCGGATGATATTAAATCCCTGGTCATTATCCGGCCCACCGATTCGCTACCACCGGTAGTATTTAATAAACTGGACAATTATCTGGCCGGAGGCGGAAGGATTTTTATAGCTATAAACCGTGTAAATGGGGACCTGCAAAGGGGATATGGTAGCGGCTTATCCACCGGGCTGGAATCATGGCTGGAGGGGAAAGGGCTCCACATCAATGAGAATTTCATCCTGGATGAAAACTGCGTCACAGCCACCATGCAACAGCAGATCGGTAATGCCATTCAGATATCAAGTGTGGCCATTCCTTATGTCCCCAGGGTGAACCAGTTTGCAGACCACCCCATTACCGGGGGACTGGAAGAGGTTATTTTACCCTTTGCCAGTACCATGGAGTTCATGGGAGACTCGGCACTCTCCTTTACCCCGTTGCTTTTCAGTTCTGAGTTGTCGGGGACCGAAAGTGTCCCTGCTTATTTCAATTTTCAGCGGAGGTGGACCCGGGCCGATTTCCCATTACAGCACCAGGTCCTGGGTGCCATTCTGGAGGGTCCGCTTGCAGGGAACACGCCGGCTAAAATGGTGGTCATTGCCGACGGGGATTTTCCGGTAAATGAGGGAAGACAACAGGTCAATCCGGATAATATCAGTCTGCTGGTGAATGGAATAGACTGGTTGAGTGATGATACAGGGCTGATCGAACTGAGGACCAAAGGTGTCAGTTCCCGCCCCATTAAACAGATGGAAGACAGTACCCGGACCCTGCTTAAATGGCTGAACTTTCTATTGCCCATATTACTGGTACTGATCTATGGCCTGTTCCGGTACCAGTACCGGAAAAACCAGCGCATTGCAAGAATGGAAGCAAACTTTTCATAATTCAAACGATCACAATCAATGAGTGGAAAATTCAATAACAGGGTACTGCTGGTGATCTTTCTGATCCTGGCAGGTATTTATGGGGTAACAAGGATCGGAACAGGTAAGCGGGCAAACCGCTCACTGGTTACTGAGATTGTGCAGATCGATACAGCAAGAGTGTCGTCCATACTTCTGTACCCAAGGGCAGAGGATGGTGCGCAACTGGAATTCAGGAGAAACGGATCGTCCTGGAGTGTGTCGAATGAGCAGACTACTGCAACAGCTGATGCGCGATCGGTACAGGCTACCCTGGTGGAACTGATGGACCTGAAAACGGAACAACTTGTGGCCCGCTCAAAGGAGAGTTGGAACAAATACCAGGTAGGGGACAGTCTGGGAACCAGGGTGATCATTAAAGAGGGTGGCAAAACCACACTGGACATGGTGGTAGGCAGGTTCCATTATCAGCCTCCGCCACAGAACCGTTATAATCCATACGGGCAGAATCAGGTGACCGGGAAAACCTATGTGAGGCTTTCGGGAGAAGATGAAGTATATGCAGTGGAGGGGTTCCTGGCCATGAGCATCAATCAGCCTTTTAACAGCTGGAGGGACCAGACAGTGATGCGGTTGAACAGATCCGGCTTATCCCGCATCATCTTTGATTATCCGGCCGATTCGGGTTTTGTGGCAGAGAGAGGCGATGCAGGATGGATGGTGGCCGGTGTAGCGGCCGATTCAGCATCCATGGCAACATACCTGTCTGGTATTTCATACAAATCTCACCGTGAATTTTTTGATGGTGTTAAGCCGGAGGGAGAACCGGATTTCCAGGTGACCTTTGAAGGGGACAATATGCAATCCCAACAGTTGCGGGCCTATATTCAGAAAGCGGATAGCCTGCTACTCAATAGCAGCATCAATCCCGATACCTGGTTCCGGACCAGCAGAGAGGGCCTGTTCAGGGATCTTTTCCCGGGCGCGGAAGCATTAATTTCAGATTCGTAAGAATTTCCTAATTTGCATGGGTAATTAATTTGCCCGTTATGATTCGAAGAAGCATGCTTACCGTGTTACTGCTGGCGCTGACAGTAGCCGGATCATTTGCACAGGAGAAAAGCGTCAAAGCGAAGATCACCGATCTGGAGAAGGTAACCGTTGCCGTTGAGCGGCTTACCACATCTTCCTCTTCATGTGGGTCCGGATCGGATTTCCCGGTATATCAGGATGGTCAGCTGGTTGAGATGGATTTCAACGAAGTGAGCTGGCTCACTGTCAGGCATGACCTTACTCCCTCCAATCCCAATATCTATATCAGTGTGGAACTGGAATTTACAAATGGAAGATCCGGAATTTACGAGATGATTAAACACATCCGGTTTTCCGGGGAAACAGCGGATGGGGAATTCAGCATCAAGGTAAAGAATATCAATACCATCCAGATTATCAGAAGGCCGTAGGGACCATGATACATAGATTCTGGCTTGCAGGATTAACCTGGTTCATGGTCATCACATACGCCTGTTCCCATGAGTATCATGTCTCAGTGGAAGGAAATGACGGGTATCACGGAACTTCTTCCAATCCTTTCAGGACCATTTCCAGAGCTGCAGAAGTGGCACGGCCGGGCGATGTAATAACAGTACATGAAGGTATCTACCGGGAAAGGGTCAATCCTCCGGTTGGGGGTCGTTCGGAAAAAAAGCGAATTACCTACCGGGCGGCAGCGGGAGAAAAAGTGGAGATCAAAGGATCGGAAATTATTACAGGGTGGGAGCCACAGGGCAGAGGTGTATGGAGGGCTTCCATCCCCAACGTACTGTTTGGTGACCACAATCCCTTCGCAATTAATGTTGCGGGAGACTGGCTGGTGGATGGTCACTGGAACCACACCGGGGAGGTCTATCTCAATGGCCATTCGCTGTATGAAGCTGAAACCCTGGAGGGGGTCATGAACCCGGTGGCCCATATAAGGGCCCTGGACAAAGAGGCCGCACGCTATAAATGGTATGCAGAAGTTGGCGGTAGCACAACAATGCTCTGGGCCAATTTCCATGCTGCAGATCCCAACAAAGAGATGGTTGAGGTCCATGTACGGGAAACATGTTTTTATCCGGATGCCCCCGGGAGAAACTATATTACTGTGGATGGATTTCATATGAGCCAGGCTGCTACCCAGTGGGCGCCGCCATCAGCCGAACAGGTGGGAATCCTGGGAACACACTGGAGCAAAGGGTGGATCATCCGGCATTGCATCATCCACGATTCAAAATGTTCCGGAATCACCCTGGGAAAGGACCGGAAAAGCGGGCACAACGGATGGATAGCAGGGACCAGTGGCGCCGATCATTACAACAGGATAATTATCAAAGCTCTGGAAGGATCGGGATGGTCTATGGAGCATATCGGGGGGCACCTGGTTCGGGACAACACCATTTATAACTGTGAACAGGCAGGGATATGCGGGAGCCTGGGTGCGATTGCCAGCAAGATCACGGGAAATCATATATATAACATCTATATCAGACGCCAGTTCTTTGGTTATGAGATCGGGGCCATCAAATTTCATGCTCCCATCGATGTAATCATTGCCCGTAATTGCCTGCACGATGCACACAAAGGGATCTGGCTGGACTGGATGACCCAGGGTACAAGGATCAGCGGGAACCTGTGCTATAGCAATGAGATGGCAGATCTTTTTGTTGAAGTGAGCCATGGCCCTTATCTGGTGGATAATAACCTGTTCCTTTCATCCACAGCCGTTGAAAACTGGTCGGAAGGAGGAGCCTATGTACACAATCTGATTGCCGGGGAGATCAGGCTGAACAAGGTATTGGACCGATCCACCCCTTTTCACCATCCACATGCCACAACCATAATGGGCATGAGCAATATCACGCTTGGGGATGACCGGTTCTATAACAATATTTTTATGGCGCCGGCCAGTACAGTATCCCGAAGCGACCGGTCCGGATTAAATGCTTATAATGTTATGGATTATGAGCATCCGGTTTATATCGATAACAATGTCTATGGCGGTGATGCGGTTCCATTTAAAGGGGAGAAGGCACATGTGGTTCTTTCGTTTCATGATGCTGGTCTGAAACTGGAGGAACAGGCGGGTAGCCTCTACCTGGAACTTGCATTGGATGATACGCTCCGGAAGATGAAAAATCCACAGGTAAACAGTGAATTGCTGGGCACTTCAGTGCGAACCGGTTCAGCCTGGGAGAATCCCGACGGTTCCTCTCTGGAAATTGACCGCGATTTTTTCGGAAAGGAGCGGAGCAACTTAAATCCCTCAGCCGGACCCTTCGAGGATCCTGGCAGCGGTCTGCTCAGGTTGAAAGTATGGGATTTCAGGTAGATACTGTGCACCATTGAGGCTATGAAACCAGCAGGTTGCATCCCCTGGTATCGGAGTGGTCGAAGCGGCCCAGCACTTCGAAACTTTCATCTTCAAAGGCTTTCCCAAGGTCAGCTGTGGCAATAAAGGAACAGCTAAACAGATTGGCAAGGTCGATGATATTGATACCACCTGAATGGCCCGCTGTGAGCAGGGAAAAAGGATCATTGGGATCCCTGATCAATATTTTCATCCACGGGGGGCAACGGAAGCGTCCTTCACGCATGGCGTAGGCCTGTGAAAGCAATTCGGTCATCCCATATTCTGAATGAATGTTGCCGCATCCGAAAGCTTTCTTTAGTTTGCTGTGTAGTTCGTTACGAATCAGCTCTTTACGGCGTCCTTTCATACCCCCGGTCTCCATTACGGTCATATGCGTTCCCAATTCTATGGGATGTTTTTCCGCCAGGTCCAGCAGGGCAAAACTGACGCCCACCAGCAGTGTGGGATGCCTGTCTTTGTGGTGGGTTTCAAGGGTAGAAAAGAGCTTGTCAAAGTCATCCAGGTAGAACCCGCTATCGGGATGTTCCGACTTCCTGATCAGGTGGTCCATCATATAGACCAGGGAGGATCCGGACCGTTCCAGGTAAGAAGGCAACAGGGCAAGGATACAATATTGCTCCGGTGATCCGTAAAAGAACTGAAAACCCCTTGTGAAACTTTCCCTGTAGAGGGCGGTATCCGCTACGTGGTGCTTTGAGCGGGAGCGACCTGTGGTGCCGCTGCTTTCAAATACCAATTCAGCACCTTTCCCTTCGCAAAGGACCCTGTGCGTCCTGAAGAATTCGATGGGCAGAAAAGGAATCTCCTCTACTTCCCTGACCTGTGAAGGATTAATCTGTAGGGTGGTAATATATTCCCTGTAGACCGGATTGTGCACCGATTGAAACAAAAAAACCTTCAGGGCAGTCTCCCTGAAGGTTCTCTGATCCTTGATCTGAAAAATGGCCTGATGCAGTTCAGGATCCATCATAAGAAGAGTGATTAACCCCTGATGGCTTTAATACCGGGCAGTTCTTTTCCTTCAATATATTCCAGCATGGCACCTCCACCGGTGGATACATAGCTAACCTGATCGGCCAGTCCAAATTTATTGACAGCGGCAACGGAGTCTCCTCCTCCCACCAGGCTGAAAGCACCTTTTGCAGTGGAGTTTGCAATAGCCTGTGCTATACTGACGGTTCCTTTCTGGAAAGCAGGCATTTCAAAAACCCCCATGGGCCCGTTCCAGAGAATAGTCCCGGAGTTCATGATAACCCCGCTCAGCACTTTTACCGTTCCGGAGCCTATATCCAGGCCCATGTAACCTGCTTTCCCCTCATCAATATCTGCGATCTCGGTATGGGCATCATTATCAAATTTATCAGCCAGTACCTGGTCCACGGGAAGGATAAGGTTTACTCCTTTGGCTGCTGCTTTCTTTACCAGGCTGGCAGCCACATCAAGCTTGTCTTCTTCGCACAGGGAGTTCCCGATCTCGCCGCCCCGGGCCTTGATAAAAGTGTAGGTCATTCCACCTCCGATAATCAGGTTATCGACCCTGTCGAGCAGGTTCTCGATCACCTGGATTTTATCCGAAACCTTGGCCCCTCCCATGATGGCCGTAAAGGGTTTTTCTGCACTGTGAAGCACCTTATCCATCGCCTGGATCTCCTTATTGATCAGGAATCCGAACATTCTGGCATCTTCCCCGAAGAAATCAGCAATAACTGCAGTGGAAGCATGGGCACGGTGGGCGGTACCGAAGGCATCGTTCACATAGACATCGGCATAGGAGGCAAGTTTTTTGGCAAATACCCTGGTGGCTGCTTTCTCCTCATCAGTTTTAATCTTGTTTTCTGCAGTGTGGAAGCGAAGGTTCTCCAGCAACAAGACTTCTCCGGGCTGAAGTGCGGCAGCTTTGGAAGCCGCCTCTTCGCCCACACAATCTTCGGCAAACTGAACATCCATGCCCAGGTGGCCGGATAATACAGGAATGACATGTTGGAGCGAAAATTTCTCCTCGGGACCTGATTTGGGACGTCCCAGGTGTGACATCAGAATGGCGGCACCACCATCGGCCAGCACCTTTTTAATGGTTGGCAGCGCTCCACGAATCCGGGTGTCGTCGGTGACTTCATACTGTGCTCCCAGGGGAACGTTAAAGTCCACCCTGATAATTGCTTTTTTCCCTGCAAAATTATAATTGTCAATGATTTGCATTTCGAATAAAATTAAGTAAATGAAAACAGTTTAGTTCGGAATCCCAAAGGTAAAAAAGAAATTCTACATTTACAGGTTGTAATCCCCATGTTATTTAAAGAGATCATAGGACAACAGGAAGTTAAGGGAAAACTTCTGAGCCTCGTAAAGGATGACCGCATTCCCCATGCTCTGATGCTTTTCGGCCCTGAAGGTACCGGAAAACTTCCCCTGGCAGTGGCCATGGCGCAGTACCTCTCCTGTGAGGCGAGAGGGGATGAAGATGCCTGTGGTGTCTGCGCATCATGTGTAAAATTCGAGAAACTGATTCACCCGGATCTGCATTTTGTTGTCCCTGTACTGAAGACTGGCGGGATGACCGCTTCACCGGTAACAGATGACTATATCACCATATGGAGGGAAACACTGCTCTCAAATATGTATATAACAGAAAATCAGTGGTATGAGGCTATCGGGGTAGAAAACAAACAGGGTGTGATCAATGTGAAGGAGAGTGAAACGGTTATCAGAAAGATGGGATTCAAACCCTATGAGTCGGATTACAGGATGATGATTATCTGGTTACCAGAGAAGATGAACCAGCCGGCTGCCAATAAACTGTTGAAACTGATTGAGGAGCCTCCCGCCGGAACACTCATCATACTGGCAGCGGACCATACAGACAGCATACTGCCGACAATCCTGAGCCGGACCCAGCTGTTACATGTTCCTCCCCTTCCGGAATCAATGATCAGGCAGGGATTAGCTTCCATGGTGCAAACGGATCCGCAACTTCTTGAAGATGCAGTCAGTAAAGCTAACGGAAACTTTAGCGTAGCCTTACGGACCATGCGTCAGGATGAAAATGAATTGTATCATTTTGAGCTTTTTACCGGGATGATGAGGTTGTGTTATGGCCGGAAGATCATTGAGCTCAGTGAATGGGTGGATAAGGTTGCCGGTATTGGCAGGGAGCGGCAAAAACAGTTTATCGATTATGCATTGCGGTTATTGAGGGAGAATTTTATGCTGCACATTGAAAACGGCGCGCTCAATTATATGTCGCGGAAAGAGGCGGATTTTTCGGTCAAATTCAGTCCGTTTATTCGGGAAGATAATATCCATGACCTGGTAGAGGCTTTCACCCTGGCAGGCAATCATATTGAAGCCAATGGAAATCCCAGGATCATTTTCATGGATCTTTCCATTCAGGTAATCAGGCTTCTTATGCAAAAGGTTGCAGGAACCGCGTAGGTCATATTTCAATACTTGGGTCGCATTACCCGTCACTTGGTACAGGCAAACGAGAACAAAAAAGCTATATTTGCATCATGGAAAGCCTGAGGGCACGCGGTTGCTGCAATGAAAAACAGCTGATAGTCAGTGGAGATAACAGGGAGCGTATAGATGCCTATTTCAACTCTTGTGCCAAGTTGGATGCCTATAACTGGTTGAGAGAGGTATCCCGGATGGATATACCGGAGATAGTTGAGGTGCGCTTCAAGAATACGCGAAAGGGATTCTACCGCAATGTGAACGGACTGCGCTTAAAGCGTGGTGATATTGTGGCTGTGGAAGCCTCTCCGGGCCACGACATTGGTATTGTCACATTGGCAGGGGACATTGTGGAGAAGCAGTTTCCCAAGAGCAGGTATTCCGGTTACACAGATGAGCTCAGAAAGGTTTACCGCAAAGCCAAACAGGCTGATATTGACAAGTGGAAAGAGGCCATAGAGCGGGAAGAAAAGACCATGCTTCAGAGCAGGAAGATCGCGGATGACCTGGGGTTGAGTATGAAGATCGGGGATGTGGAGTATCAAGGGGATAACACCAAGGCTATTTTCTATTACATTGCAGATGAGAGGGTTGATTTCAGGGAGCTGATAAAGGTGCTGGCAGATACATTCAGGATCCGGATCGAAATGAGGCAGATAGGTGCCAGGCAGGAAGCAGGGAAAATTGGAGGGATCGGAACCTGTGGACGGGAGCTTTGCTGTTCTACCTTTGTAACAAATTTTGTTTCGGTAAGCACACATTCAGCACGTATTCAGGAGATTGCTCTGAATCCCCAGAAACTGGCGGGTCAGTGTGGTAAATTGAAGTGTTGCCTGAATTACGAACTTGCCGGTTATGAAGATGCACGAAAAGATTTTCCGGATACAGCAAAAGCACTGAAAACTTCCAGGGGAACAGCTTTTCATCTGAAGACCGATGTATACAGGAACATCATGTGGTATGGCTATGATGACATTACGACCCAGGTATTTGTTCCTGTTCCTGTTGAACGTGTAACAGAAATCCGGGCTTTGAATGAGATGGGAAAGTTTCCTGAGGAACTGATTGAAGTCAGTGATGTGATCCCGGATAACAGGCTGGAATATACAAATGGAGCGGGACAGGGAAGCCTGACCCGGTTTGAAAAGAGTCCGTCCAGGAAGAAAAAGAAGAAACGCAGACCACCCAGAAACCAACGTTAGTTTTTATGAGTCGCAGCATTTTATCATTGATCATCGTGCTGTTTTTGCTTACAGTGTCCTGTGATCAGGATGTGGTATATGATCAATATACCAGCATTGAAAATGGCATCTGGAAATGGAATGATCCCAGGGAATTTGATGTAGACATTACAGATACGGTTTCACTTCACAATATTTACATCCAGGTACGCCATACAGTGGACTATCCGTTGAGCAATCTCTATATGTTTGTGCATATCGATGGTCCTGTGGGTCAGCATTTGAAGGATACCGTTAATTTTCTGCTGTCAACCCCCGATGGCAGATGGATCGGGAAAGGAGCTGGAAACCTGCGGGAACTACAGTTGCTTTACCGGAAACAAACGCAGTTCAGGATGCCGGGCACTTACCGGTTTACACTGGAACAGGGGATGAGAAATCCCGAATTGCCTGTAACGGACCTGGGTATCAGAATTGAACGTATCAATCCATAACTATTTTGGGAAAGAAGAAGTTATCGAGGTTCAGGGAGCTTGAGAGCCTGGAGCGGGTATTTCAACCCGCTTTTGAAGAGGTTTTCCGAAAGGAATTTCATCTGAAAGGGAAATGGAAACAGGAGGTTTTCAGGAACGACGGACCATTGATCCTGGAACTGGGTTGCGGGAAAGGAGAGTATACGGTGGAACTTGCAAGGAAACATCCAGGGAATAATTATATGGGCCTCGATATCAAAGGGGCACGTATCTGGAAAGGTGCCAGGGCAGCGCATGATGAAGGGCTCGGTAATGTGGCCTTCCTGCGTACCCGCGTCGATTTCATCAACGCTTTCTTCGAAAAAGATGAAGTGGACGAAATCTGGATTACATTTCCGGATCCCCAGGAGAAAAAACGAAGGAAAAAAAAGCGGCTTACCGGAGCCCTCTTTCTGAATCGTTACAGAGGTATCCTGAAGGATGCAGGGGTGATCCATCTGAAAACGGATAACCGGCAGCTCTACGACGATACCCTGGCATTGCTCCGCTATAATAAGATGACCGTGGACCGGTTTTCAGAGAATATATACCGGGAGGGCTGGCGCGATGAAACTGTCTCCATTCAAACTTATTATGAACACCATTTTCTGGATGAAGGGAAGGCGATTCATTATATCCGGTTCCGTTTGCCGGCCAACCGGGAAATCATGGAATTAACCGATGAAAACGACTGAGGGGTTCTTTATACGGGTATATGAAGTGGTCAGGCAGATTCCCAGTGGACGGGTTACTTCATACGGAGCCATTGCCCGGTTCCTGGGTGCTCCCGGAGCTGCCAGAATGGTGGGATGGGCCATGAACCAGTCGCATACCCATGAGGCATATGTGCCGGCACACAGGGTTGTAAACCGGAACGGCCTGCTCACTGGCAAACATCATTTCGGGGGCGTGAACCTGATGCAGGAATTACTGGAAAATGAAGGTGCTATTATTGATCATAACCAAATTCTGAACTTTAGGGAAATGTTCTGGGATCCGGTGGAAGAACTGGGCCTATAAATACTTAATCTAAATAAAAAAAGCTATCTTTGAGCTTCCAAAATAGAGCGTATTATGGAGATTCAGAAGGAGAAAATATTAGAGGTACTGGAAAGGATACGTCATCCCGAAACCAAGGAGAGTATTGTATCCATGAATATGGTGAGCAAGGTGCTTTACCGGGAGGGGGAATTGTGGATCGCGTTACAATTTGCCAGGTCTAACGATCCTTTCATTCAATCTATTAAAAAGGCATGTTCGAGGGTTATTAACAGTACATTTGGAGAGGATACATTAAAAATGGAACACATTTCCATTGAAGTGCCCGATGCCCCGCCTCCCAGAGAAATATTGCCGGGGGTCAGGAACATCGTCGCTGTAGCTTCCGGAAAGGGAGGAGTAGGCAAATCCACTGTTGCTGCCAACCTGGCGGTGGCGCTGGCCCGGCAGGGTTCCCGGGTGGGATTGATTGACGCAGATGTATACGGGCCCTCCATTCCCAAGATGTTCAGCGTGGAGAATAAGCGTCCCACTGCCCATACTGAGGAGGGCAAGGAGTGGATCATTCCCATTGAAAAATATGGTGTAAAACTATTATCGGTGGGTCTGTTTGTAAAACCGGAAGATGCTGTTGTCTGGCGGGGCCCCATGGCCACCAGTGCCCTGAAACAACTGATCACCCAGGGGGATTGGGGTGAACTGGACTATCTGATTATAGACCTTCCCCCGGGAACAGGGGATGTACACCTGACCATGGTACAGGAAGTTCCGGTTACCGGTGTGGTTATTGTAAGCACTCCGCAGGAGGTGGCCCTGGTCGATGTGGTCAAGGGTATTAATATGTTTACCGGCGAGAAGATCAATGTACCGGTACTGGGTCTCATTGAAAACATGTCGTGGTTTACACCAGAGGAGCTTCCCGGCAACAAGTATTATATTTTTGGGAAGGATGGATGCAAAAATCTGGCAGAGAAGATGGGGATCCCCCTACTCGGGCAGGTTCCCATAGTTCAGGGGATCAGAGAATCGGGTGATAAAGGGGAACCAGTTGCACTTGCTCCGGAAACTACGGCTGGTGAAGCATTTCATATCCTGGCATTGTCAGTTGAGAAAGTAGTTGAAGCCAGGAATATCGAACTGGAACCCACAAAAAAGGTTGAGATAAAACATTAGTACATGGAAGCGATCAGAGAGCGTGTTGAAAATGCGTTGGA
>JANTFK010000040.1 GCA_024763595.1 Bacteroidales bacterium
ACCAGCATCCGGGTTGGGTCAATGAAAGAGTGAACCTGAGTGACTGGGAAGGTAAGGAGCAGGTAGGGGGAATATTTCATGGCAATACATGGGGCCAGGTTGCAGCTATGTTAACGGTGGCCGAGATACCCGGCATTTATGTCAATCCTGCTCAACAGGAGCTGTTCGTTTTTGATCATGTGGAAGCCCGTTTGGAAGGCGATCAGATTATGATCTCCAATCCCACAATGTTTGATGCCAGGGTTCGCATATTTATTGACAGGGACAGGTCCAAACCCTATGCAGAGGGCTATGTGAGCCGGTGTCCTGAGATTGAGGTAAAAGCCGGAACAGATGTAACCTATACTTTTTAATAATAAGAGATCCTGTATCATGAGCCAAAATCGACGAAACTTTCTGAAAAGCAGTGTATCCGCTGTTTCATTTTTGGCTTTGACCGGATGCAGTGGTCTGGAATCAATATCAGCTACTAAATCATTGTCAGAAAAGCGGTTCTTTTTTACCTCACAGGGCAGGACAGGCATGATGAATGCAGATGGCACAGGTTTGCGTTATCTGGATTTTGATGTGCCGAACCAGGCGACGTGGCAACCGGCTCTGTTTTTTCCCGACGGGCACCGGGTGATCATGCTGAGTATGGAACCCCGGAGAGACGGACCGGGTAAATCGTTTCATGAGTATTATCATACAACACCGACCCATATCTGGATCTATGATCTGGATTCCGGTTCACTGACTGAAATTGCAACTAAAGAGCGGCTTGCACCCTTTACTACGCCCCAGGTGTTACTCAGTGACGGGCGAATGTTGATTCAGGTGGTCCGGGATAAAGTGCCGCAGACCTTTAACATCAACCTGGATGGCAGCGATCCACGCCCATTTACACAACCCGGTGAAGGCATGCCTTACGGTATTAGCCTGAGTCAGGATGGTAACCGTGTGGCTTATCATCTGGCTACAACCGGTGGTTATGAAATTCGTACCAGTGATGTGGATGGCAACAACATATCCCTGGTCATCAAGAAAGAAGGGCATGTGTATTTCGCTCCAAAATGGTCACCCGATGGAGCATGGCTGATTTTCCAGGATTGTATTCATGAGGATTACCCGGGGCACGACTGGTCCGACCTGGTACTGAGTCGTCCCGATGGAAGCGATCTCCGGTATTTAACCGGGGGGCAACCTCTCTGGTTTGCAGCTACCTACGGATACCCTGGTAACCGTGGGAGTGGCTCCAATGTACCCATCTGGTCGAAAGACGGTACCATCTTATTCAACCGCAGGCTACCTCATTCAAAGACCGCCTGGGAATTTCAAAAAAATCGTGTGGATACGGATCACTTTAACCGCGATTTTAAACCGGAACTTGCCCGCGGTGGCACTGAAATATGCAGGATGGATCCACACACCGGAACCATAAAACGCCTTACACACTCCGATCCGCCAGTCTGGGATTTCAGGAATGCCGAATCCTCAGATGGTAAGCATATCCTGTTTTGCCGGGCAAAGACAGGCGAAACATCGGGGTTATGGATAATGGATCCGGATGGTTCCAATCAGCGGTTGCTAACCCGTGGTGTGGATGACCTCGGGGCGGATCATCCCCGTTGGATTCCCTGAAGCATTCATTAGTGGACACGATGAGGATTTAATAAAATAGCGTATGTATTGAAATATGAAAAAGGAAAAGATATTTGTTGAATTAGGCGATATGCTGGTCTATTTCGTGACTGACAAAGAGACCGGAAGGGTGGGGTTTGGATTGATCCCTTCGGATTGTAAGGAATTGCAGGTAGAAGGCCGGAAAAACTTTGATGGAGACCCCGAAATAGGGCAGCTGCCAGAGGAGTGGCGTCCTACGGTCCCGCGTGATATTTTCCCGCTGGCACAGGTTCGTTGTTCGGGCGATTCGGCACACGAAGGTGGGTTCGGCAATAGTATGTTGAATGGAGAAACTGCAACCGGGTTTCAGCTGGATAGTCAGCGAACTGAAGAAAGTGGACAATCAAAAATCATTACCACCATACTGAAAGCTCCAAATGGCCTGCAATGCATGCAAAAGCTGGTTTATCCCGGTAGGGGGCACCGCATCACCGTCAGAACTTCATATATAAACCGTTCGGACAGGGATCTCACCCTGGAGCTGGCCTCCAGTTTTACCATATCCGATCTTAGCCCGTTTGATGCCACCTGTTCCCACGACAGGCTTTACCTGCACCGGTTCAGGGCATTCTGGAGCCGGGAGGGGAGGCATGTGGTTGATTCCGTCAATGATCTGCAGATGACTCCTTCATGGCATGTGGCACATTTTGCCAATGAAAAATTCGGACAGGTGGGTAGCTGGCCGAGTAACGGCTGGTATCCCCAGATGGCTCTGGAGGACAGGGAGACAGGGGTCATGTGGGGGGTGAGGCTGGCATGGAACGGTTCCTGGCAGATGGAACTGTTCCGGCGTGATGACCAGCTGAGCATGGCAGGAGGATTGACCGATTACGATTTTGGACACTGGAAAAAATGTCTGCATCCCGGAGAAGAGCTGACTGTCCCGGAGGTGTTCCTTTCCACCTGCATGGGAGGTATCGATGAAATCTCTGCAAGGTTGCTGGACGATCCGTTTGAAAAATCGAAGCGGGCCGGGCTCCCCGTCACATTTAACGACTGGTGCACTGTCTGGGGGGTGCCCTCAGAGGAGAGTGTGAATCAAATTGCCAGGGCCCTGAAACCGTTGCCGGTCGACTACTTCGTGATTGATGCCGGATGGTTTGATAAAGGCCGGGGGTTTTGGAACAACACACAGGGAGACTGGATTCCCAGTGAAGTTCTTTACCCGCACGGACTGAAGCGCGCGGCAGATCTTATAAAGGAGAATGGGATGAAACCGGGTCTTTGGTTCGAATACGAGGTGGCTGGTACGGAATCGGATCTGTTTCAAAAAAAAGAGCTGTTACTGCATGCAGATGGGCAGCCCATTCAGGTCGGAACACGTCGTTTTCTCGATTTCCGCAAAAAAGAGGTGATTGAATACCTGGACGAAAAAGTGATCAAAACCCTGAAAGAGGGAGGCTTCGAGTACCTCAAGATTGATTACAACAGCTCCATCGGGAAAGGGGCCGACGGGGCTGAATCCTTTGGCGAATCGCTTCGGCTGCACCTGCTGGAAACAGGCAGGTACCTGGAAAGGATCAGGGACAACATTCCGGGAATCTTTATTGAGAACTGCTCCTCCGGGGGCATGCGCCTGGATCCGCTGACCCTGTCACGAAGCGATGCAGGGATGTTCAGCGATGCGCATGCAAGCCCGGAAATACCGGTTATTGCTGCCAGGATGCACCGGCTTGTTCATCCGTCAAAACTGGCGGTCTGGGCGGTGGTAAGGCCCGAAGAATCGCTGCAGCGGATCAATTACTCCATGGCGGCCCTTTTCCTGGGTTGTCCCGGTATCTCGGGGGGCCTCCACCTGCTGGATCAAGAGCAGTTCAGTACGGTAAAAAACCATCTGGAGATGTTCCGGCGCACCGATCACCTGCTGATGGACGGAACCACCCGGATCTTCGGCGATCCTGTCCAAAACTACCGGAAACCCAAAGGATGCCAGGTAGTCGTACGTGAAAACCGGATTCATGGAGAGGCCTTGCTGGTTTGTCACAGCTTTGACATCGGGGAGAAGGGAAGCAAGGGATCTGAGATTGACCTGGGAGAATCATTCATGGTAAAGGAAGCATTAAACGAAGATATAACCCTGGTTGTTTCCGGGACAACTGCAACCATTACATTTGAAAAAAGCTGGACAGGGGCTGTGTTCCATCTGTCAAAGCATGTGCGTTTACATTATTCGAATACTTAAAAACAAAATAGAGAGCATGATGGAATATATGCATTTAAAGACAAAGCCGGATACCGAAAAGGCTATGAAGCGGCTGGAAGCCTGGCTGCACCATGAAATGATCGAAAGGGTCCCCGTTCAGTTTCACCGGCAGGATATGACCCGTAAAATCGATAGGGAGACCTCAGGGTGGGATTCCCTGAAAGACCGTTGGTTTGATTCGGAATACCAGGTCGACAGGTATATCCGCTCCATTGAAGGGCGGAATTTTCTGGCAGAGTCTTTTCCCGTATTCTGGCCCAACCTGGGCCCCGACTTGTATGCTGCATTCTTTGGCATTGAACTGGATTATACGGAGGAGTCCTCCTATGCCATACACAGCCAGGATTCCCTGGAAGATCTGGGAAACAGTCTGGGCTTCTCCCGGGAGAATACCTATTTTAAAAAGATCGAAGAGATGACCCGGCTGGCCATTGAGATGTCGGAGGGACGCTATTTTGTTGGTTTTACAGATCTCCAGCCTGGAATAGATACAGTAGCGGCATGGCGCAATCCTGAGACCTTATGCATGGATCTCATCATGGATCCCGAAGGAGTCAAGGCGTTGATAAAGAAAGCTACGATGGACTTTCAGCAGGTCTACGACCACTTTCACGATCTGTTGAAAAAGAACGACCAGCCCAGCGTGAACTGGATGGAGATTCCCACTTTGGGCAAGTTTCTGACACCGTCATGTGATTTTTCCTCGCTGATTTCCACGGAACACTTTGAAGAGTATGCCCTTCCCTTTATACAGGAACAGGTCAAACCGATGGATCATGTTGTTTTCCATCTGGATGGGCCCGGTATGGTGAGGCATCTCGATCCAATTCTCTCCATCCCTGAAATTGATGCCATCCAGTGGGTGCAGGGTGCAGGTGATAATAATCTCATCGGGCAGTGGAAGCCTCTCATCCGAAAGATCCAGTCGGCTGGCAGGTCGGTGATGGTGTATTTGCAGCCCGGAGAATTGGACGACTTTATGTCGGATATGAAACCCGGTGGGATCATGCTGTGCATTCCCTCTTCCGGCGAGGAGGCCGAACGGGCCATGTTGAAACAGATCAGTAAGTGGGTCAGATGAAGGATGAATGATATAAACTGAAGATGAAGAGGGACCATGTGGCCATCGGTAACTACCGTTGGAGAATACTCGGTTTGCTGTTTTTTGCCACAACGATCAACTATGTTGACCGCCAGGTCATCGGTATTCTGAAACCATTCATTGCAGAGGATCTGGGATGGAGCGAATCGGGGTATGGATACGTTGTTACCGCCTTCCAGGTGGCCTATGCCATCGGGTTGCTGACCACCGGGCGTCTACTCGATAAATTCGGGGTACGGATTGGTTACCTGTGGGCCATATTGGTATGGAGCATCGCAGGGATGGCCCATGCAGCAGCCCGGGGAGTGACCAGTTTTGCCGCAGCCCGTTTTGTACTCGGACTGGGGGAATCGGCCAATTTTCCTGCAGCAGTAAAAAGTGTGGCAGAGTGGTTTCCCAAAAGGGACAGGTCTTTTGCCACCGGCCTGTTTAACTCGGGTTCAGCGGTAGGGGCCATCACGGCACCCATTATTGTTTCTGCCATTACCCTTACATTTGGCTGGCGGTGGGCATTTATTATTACGGGCGGACTCGGTTTTGTCTGGATTATATTCTGGTTTGCTTTTTACTACTCGCCTGAGCATCACCCCCGGTTATCCAAAGCAGAATACAGGTATATTACACAGGACGGGGATAATAACAAGAACGAAAAGGCTATGAAATGGGGAGAACTGTTCAGGCATAAGCAGACCCTGGCCATTTGCTCCACCCGTTTCATATCTGACTGGGTATGGTGGTTCTTCCTGTTCTGGATCCCTGACTTTCTGAATAAAACCTATGGGGTCAACATCAGGGAAGTAGTTCTGCCACTTATCATCATATATGCGGTTTCCAGCGTCGGTGGTATTGCCGGCGGATGGATCTCTTCAAGGTTTATCAAAAAAGGAAGGAGCATTGGTTTTGCGCGGAAAGCCACCATCCTGATATGTGCCCTGGTGGTTTTACCGGTGATGCTGGTCCCCCAGCTTAATAACCTGTGGCTGGCCGTCGCCCTGATTGCCATGGCAACTGCCGGCCATCAGGGATGGGCATCAAACATCTTCACCCTGGTATCTGATATCTATCCTAAGAATGGTGTAGCATCCATGACTGGACTGTCAGGGTTTGTGGGTGCAATTGGCGGTGCCCTCTCAGCATCCTTTGTGGGATTACTCCTGGAAACAACCGGGAGTTATTTCGTGATTTTCCTGGTAGCTGCCACCGTTTACCTGTTCAACTGGCTGATCATTGTTTTGATGATCAGAGATGTTAAACCGATTAATCATATTTGAACATGACAATAAAAGGATTCGATACCACGAAACATGATGCCCAGGCCACGCCTGTGGATCCTGTTAAGATCTCAGATTTCGATCTTGATGCATACCGGGACTATGCCGGCGAACTGACCGGAAGGTGCGCAGCCTTTATGAAAAAGAGTTCCGGGGCACTGGTCTACCGTCGAATGAGGGTGGCGGAGGTGTTCTCATACGGATGCAGGGACATGCGGCAGTCGCTGGAATGGCAGCTGGGTGCCCTGAAGAAAAGCATGGCCTATGAGGCGGATGTGCCCAATTTTCTCGAGCCCTGGTACGGGATCGGTGTGGTAGCCGGTTCTTTTGGTATTGATTACCTGTGGAATCCCGGCCAGTCACCGGTTGTCAAACCGGTTTTCAATACTGTTGATGAGGTGCTGGCCTGTGATATAAAGCCGGTAAAGGAAAGTGAAGCGGGTCAACATTCCCTGCATATGATCGAATATTTCCTGGATCAGACCAAAGGAAAGCTGCCCATGTCGATGGGTGATATCCAGTCGCCGTTCAATAACGCCACCATGATCGTGGATACCAGCAATTTCATGATCTCCCTTATTACAGAACCGGATAAAGTTTTTCAGCTCCTGGATCTGCTGGCGGACCTGGGAATTGAATTCTACAGGGAACAGGAGAGGCTCATCGGGGACGCGATGGTAAAGCCGGGACACGGTTTTGCGTCATCTTATGCTTTTGAGGGATTCGGTATGAGTGATGACAATGTGGTCATGGTGGATGAGCAGCATTACATCAATTACATGGCCCCATCATTTGTCAGACTTGGTACGGCTTTCGGGGGTCCTGTATTCCACTCCTGCGGGAACTATTCAGACAAGGCACAAATGCTGAAAAGGATCGAAAACCTGAAGATGGCCGATGCAGCGTTCACAGCCGAAACGGACCCTCATCCCAACCCTGCGGCTCCCTTTGCAGAAGCCCTGTCCGGCACAGGGATCATCCTGAACGCACGCATGTGCGGCGATCCTGAGACGGTCCGCACAACTACCGAATCGCTCTGGAAACCCGGAATGAAACTGATCGTGGTCACTTATTCCCAATCGCCTGAAGAACAAAAACAGGCTTATGAGATAGTCAGGGAAGTATGCAAAACAGGCTTTTAGGCAACATGATATTTCCGGAAGTTTACACAGGGTATCCAGGCGTAGATCATTACCCGGTTGGCCGGGGAATAGGGGAATCCCTGTCATACAGGTGTTTGTTGCATCAATATGGATTGGAAGGATTTAATTCCCAGGCTTTTACCTTTGTTGCTTCCATGCTTCCTCCATCGGAGAACAAGCTTATACCCCTGCCGCCGAGTGTGGGATAAATCCTTCTTCCGATGGCCTGCCTGTCATTGGCAAAAACTTCTACGATTGATTTATCAATGAATATCCGTAAAACGAGCGGTTCTCCTTTTTTGAGTTCCAATGGTGCTTCTTCAATGATTTTACGTCCAAATTCCAGACCTGATTTTCTGGTGTCAAATTTTAATTTCTTATGTAATTGATCATAATAAATCACAGTTTCTTCACGACCGTCATCAGATATGCAGACTTTTATCCCGTACCGCATGGCATTACCAGGCAGTATGGTTACTTCGAGTTCCATCAGTTCCCTGCCTGGTAATTCCAGTTTTATTTCACTGCCGGGACTGACTTTCACATTTGAAACCATGGCTTCCTTCATCCTTAAAGTCTCCAGTTCTTTTACCGGCCTCATTCTCAGTGTCCCATCCCTGCCAAGCCACAGGGAACGTGGGAGTCCATATGTGCCGGTCCATCCATAATATGTTTTTATTGAGTCCGGACGATCATCAAAAATCCAGGACCACATAATTTGCCTGCCCTGGCCATCTATCAATGCTTCAGGTGCGAAATACGCATTATCCTTCCATGACATACGGCCCAGATGATCCGGATGAAACCTGTCATTTCTGTAATCGCCGATATAGTACTTGCAGCCTGTGTTGTGGCTGATGAAAAGCAAAAGATGCTTGTGGCTTGGTTTTCCACCCTCAGCAGAAGATGGTAAAGGAAGGAAAGAAGGACACATATTGTCCTCTGAAGCATATGTCCATTCACGTTTTGATTCATAAAAACGATCTACATAGGTCCAGTTCTCCAGGTTTTCCGACTCAAAAAGATAAAGTCTGTCTCCCTGTTCATCGGCCGGAGAATTTTTATCTCTGCCATATTTGTTCAATACCAGTAGATTGCCTGTCAACATGTAATAACGTCCATCTTTTTTCCAGATGTTCGATGGGTCAGCCGACCCCACATGTATATCCTTCCCCGAAGCATCTTTCATTTCTGTGATACCCCACTCGGTGGATTTAATGACCGGATTACTTTCAAATTTCTCCCAATCATTAAAGTTCATATCCGTACTTTTTGCAAGGCCAATTCCTCTGGCCCCCCACAACATCCAGTAGGATAATACAACAGAACCGTCATCATCAACGAAAGCTCCTCCGCTGTAACAACCTTCATCTCCATTGCCCGGGCCTATGGCATCGGGATGATAACGCCAGTGCAACATATCCTTGCTTGACACATGTCCCCAGCAGAAGCCCTTTCCCGTACTCTTATACAGAAACATCAAATGGTATCGCCCTTTATAATAGAATGCACCATTGGGATCGCCCGGACGCCCCTCATCTTCCGGAACGCAGAAATGATACGCAGGCCGGTAAGGATCAGCCAGGAGACGCTCCCTGAAGTCCCGGGTGGCTTGAATGACTTCTGAAGGAATATCCCGATTGATACCAACAAGTGCATGAACCGGAGCTGGTTTTTCCTGCGCTACTACAGATGGCTGCGCCATATAGAATACTGATACCAAAAGCAAAAAACGTTTTGTCATAATCTATTTTTTTTATTTCGACTTGCACAATTTTCTAACCCTTTCAGCAGATTCTTAACAGTCTCCTCCTCCATTTTTTTCCTGGCTTCTTTGGCACTGGAGGCAATATGCGGTGTCAGTAGCGTATTCTCCTTACATGACAAAAGTTCACCCCCATAGGGTTCTTCCTCAAAGACATCCAGGGCTGCAAATCTTACTTTTCCGGATTCAAGTTCTTTCAATAATACTTTTTCATCGATTAATCCGCCTCTTGCTGTATTTATCAGAATCACTCCCTGTTTCATTAAATCAAATGCTTCCTGACCTATCATATGGTAGTTAGCCTGATTACTGGGCACATGCAGGCTGATGATGTCAGATTGCTTGAAGAGTGTAGTAAGATCTGTCATCTGGCAAGATTCATGGTTTGAGACTGCAACATCGAATCCCCAAACGTTACATCCAAATGCTTTCAGGATCCTTGCAACATAAGTCCCGATCTTCCCGCAACCTATGATCCCGATTGTTTTTTCATTGAGCAGTGCTCCCTGGTATTTTTCCCATTTTTTTCCCCGGACCTCTCTGTCAAGAGAATGAATATTCCGTAAAGCTGCCAGTATAAAGGAAATGGTCAATTCAGCCACCGGGACGACCGGGGCATCAGGAGTGTTGAATACCTGGATTCCAAGCTCTTTTGCAGCTGCCAGATCCACTGAATCAAGCCCGGAACCACATCTGGAGATGACTTTCAGGTTTGCACCCTGTTTCATTACGCTTTCTGTGAGCGGCTCAACACCTGCCGCTAAGGCATCCGGATTGGTTTCAGTGATAAGAAGAAGTATCTCTTCTTCCGTAAGTTTCCTTTTATACGGATTTTTGATCACTTCATACCCTGGGGGAAAAGGGGCACTAAAAGTAGATGTAGTACACAATACTTTCATTGAAGTCACTTTTTTACCGAAACTAATTTCTCTGACATTTCTCTGACAAACAGCGTATCGATACCGCAGGCTATAAAGCGATAGCCGTCCTTGATATATGCCTGGATTTTTTCAGGAGTGGGATGGATCTCATGTATCCCCAACGTAATATCAAGTTCTTTTGCCCTGGAATGAATCAGGTTAAGCGCTTGCTTGAATTCCCGGTGATCAAACTCTCCGGGAATATTCATGGACCCGGACAAATCGTAAGGTCCGATAAAAACGGCATCGATCCTTTTATTGCTGAATATTTCATCGAGGTTCTCTAAAGCTCTGGCATGTTCTATCATGATCCCTATAAACAGGTTCTCATTGGCATTTTTATAATAATCCCCGGCAAATGCTCCGTATCCATTTGCCCTGGGTAAGGCAAACGACCGGATACCCTGTGGGGAATAACTTGCAAAGGCGATTGCCCTTTCCACCTCTTCAGCAGAATTGACCATGGGTACAATAATACCTTTTGCCCCCATATCCAGGTATTTTTTAAATACTACTTCATCATTTTTCGGTATCCTGACGAACGGTTCTGCGCCATGCCTTTCAATGGCGATAAACATGTTTTGGACAGTCTCGTCATTTACTGGTGAGTGTTCCGCATCGACACATACCCAGTCGAAACCTGCCCGGGCCATAATTTCTGCACAGGCTACTGACCCGGTCATTACCCATCCTCCCAGGGAGGGTTTGTTTTCTTTTAACTGCTCCAATACTGTGTTTTTTATTGTCATGGTTCTATATTTTTTGAAATCTTACCTGACATCAACAATGCGCTGAAAAACTCCCGGTTTCCATGAATCTTTGAATTCCCGGGGAAGCTTCTCTTTTGCCAGTTTTTCAAACGCTTCTCTGTCAACATCAATAAACGTGACTCCATGTTCCTCCAGTTTTTCTCTATAATCTTGCTCATACATTTGAACAAGGCCGTTTTGATAGTTTGCTGCTTCTAAAACAGCTTTCTGAATGATTTCCCGGTGTTTCTGCGAATACTTTTTGTAGAACCTGTCACTAACGGCAACTACGTAAAAACCAACCAGATGCCTTGTGTTCATCACATAAGATTGGGTTTCGTACAGGTGGCTTGTATAGATCACTTCCAAAGGATTCTCCTGTCCGTCAACCACACCCTGTTTTAATGCCATAAACATATCTGAATATGTGACGGGTGTAGGATTTGCTCCAAAGATTTTCCAGGATTTTATATAGACAGGCAGCTCAGGCACCCTCATCTTTAATCCTTGTAAATCTTCAGGAGTCCGGATTTCCCTGTTTGTTGTGGTCAGGTATCTTGAGCCGCGATGTAAATAGGCAAGAAACCGAAGCCCGCATTTATCATATATCTGTTGCTCCATCTCCTTCCCTATTTCACCATACAACACCTTATCCAGGTGATCATAATTGCGGAACAGGAATGGTGCTTCAATCAATCCATACTCAGGAACGTACCAGCCAATTAAAGCGGTTCCGGCAATCACAATATCCTGAGATCCCAGCCTGAGCCCTTCTATCAGTATCCTGTCGTTGCCCAGAATTGCATTTGGATAGATCCTTGTTTTGATTTCTCCTTTACTGTATTTTTCAACCAGCTCACGCATCTTCAGTGCAGCTTCATGGGAGGTACCCCCTGGTGCCATTACATACGCAATCTTCAGCTCCTGCTTACGGCCTTTTTCTGCATGGCATGAGAACATGATCAACAGGCTCATTGGGATTAAATACCACCATCGGTTTTTCTCAAAAATCATCATGCACCTTCAATTTTCCACTACATAGAAATTATCACATACCATCTTCTACACATGTCTGTTCGTCCGCCAACCTTCAGGGGTTGCCCCCACCTCAACCCTGGCATCAAAATATGCCTCAAGGTTCTCCATTGGTATATTGCCATGAATGCCTCCACAACTTGCCATGGCAAAACCGGGGATGTCCCGCACCTTATTAGCAAGTGAAAAAACCATCTCCTTCACCTCGTCCGGGGTGGCAAATGTTAGTTTAGAAGTATCGATTCCCCCAATCAAATATTTGCCGGGATCAGAAAATATCTCCATTAACTTATCCATATTTGTTGCGGGATTCTCAAACATCATCCCATCAACTCCATGTTCTACAAGCTTCTCAATAAAATAATCCATATTCCCATCAGCCACCATCACAATCTTTTTCCCTTTTTCTCTGGCTGGTCTGAAAATTTCAGGATAATGGGGGAAAATATAATCATCATACCACCCGGGTGAGAATAAAGGGCCGGTGGCGCTTGCCAGGTCATCGTGAAGAAAGACAATGGGAGAGGCTGTAGTTGCAGCTATCTGTTCAACGATTTTTACTGCCTTTTTTGCCGCCGGAACAATAAAGCTCTGATGAAACCTTTGCGGATCTGTAATGGCTGCAAGAGAAAAATATTCATATCCCAGGAATTCAATACCCCACATAAACAGCGTTGTATAGAGCATGGGATAGTAGAGGCCGGTATTGCCAAGTGCCTGTTGACGAAGTAATATATCTTCCGGGTCACATGAATGAGGCACCGGAGTTAGTAAATCTGAATAATTGAAATCATCCGGTTTCAATTCATAAACATTTTCAACCCGGTCAACCAGATAGTTGTTACGCAACACAGTGTCGTAAACCCCAAGGCTGGAAAAGTTATAAGGCAAGTCCGGGTGCTCTCTTATAACGCCCGCGGGGGTTGGCAGAGGAGCATTGTCAACAGGTACCCGGTTAATAATATCTATACCCAGCGCTTCGTAGGCCCTCAAATAGGCCTCCCTGGTGTGGGTATATACATTCAGCCCGCTGACGGATTCAATTAACTCCGGATGATTAAGCGTTTCTTTGCTCATCATCTTTCCCGCTACTTTTCCTTCACACCAGTTCAGCACATCCTTTTTCATACTGAAATCATTTACCTCCGTAGAAATTCAACAACCACAAGGGAATCTCCGGTATATAAGCACACAGGAACATTACCGTTAGAATGACCAGATAAAAGGGCCATATATCTTTTAATATTTCTTTTACCGGTATATTTCCTGCCCCTGCAATTACAAATAATAATATTCCCACCGGGGGGGTAATTAAACCCACCATAATGGCAAGCTGGAACAGTACGCCAAAGTGGACCAGGTCTATTCCGAAATTATTCAGGATGGGTAACAAAAGAGGGGTCAGAATGATCATAATACTGCCACCCTCCATCACCATTCCCAAAACAAGTATTAACGCCAGCACCACAACCATAAACAAC
>JANTFK010000041.1 GCA_024763595.1 Bacteroidales bacterium
GCTAAGCTCGCTGATGACCAGTTTGGGAAGACCTTTCGTATTGATATGCTCGAAAGCCTTCTCCCATTTTTTTACCAGGGAGCGAAGCTCAGCATCCAGTTCTGCAACTTTTTTCCCTTCAGCAACGGTCCGCACAATGATCCCAAAGTTCTGGGGCCTGATGGCCATCAACAGGTTTTTAAGGCGTTCCTTCTCTTCCTGGGAGGAGATTTTTGAAGAGATGGAAATTTTGTCAGAAAAGGGCATCAGCACGATGTTCCTGCCTGCAATGGAGATCTCGGAACTCAACCTTGGCCCTTTGGTGGAGATTGGCTCTTTGGCGATCTGTACAAGTATATACTGCCCCTGCTTGAGGATCTCGTTGATCTTCCCGTGTTTATTGATATCGGGAAGACGTTTGAATTTACTGATAGGCATGGGCCGGCCCTTTCTTGCCAGCGTCTGTCCCAGGAATTTATTCATGGAACTGAACTGGGGGCCCAGGTCCAGATAATGAAGGAAAGCATCCTTCTCGTAACCCACATCAATGAAAGCAGCATTTAAACCCGGCATAATCTTCTTAACCCTGGCCAGGTAGATGTCTCCAACTGAGAACCGCTGCTTTAACGATGATTCATTTAATTCAACGAGCTTACCATCTTCAAGTAGTGCAATTGAAACCCTCTCTTTGGTGGAGTTGATTACCAGTTCACTGCTCACTATATTATGAATTTATGATGATTAAGCTCAACCCCATAAGGGATTGATATTTCTTCAATCCCGCTAAGGATCGACGAACTGTTTTACAGAAATAAACCTAAAGACCAGTGGTGGTGCTTTAGGTTTAATTCATTAACGAAGGGAAATGAAGTAATTATTTCCGCTTCTTATGTCTGTTTTTCCGCAAACGCTTCTTGCGCTTGTGGGTAGCCATTTTATGTCTTTTTCTTTTCTTTCCGCTTGGCATATCACTAATACTTTACTTCACATTACTCTTTACCTTGCTAATGAAAGTTTTAGCAGGCTTGAAAGCAGGAATTGAATGCTCAGGGATAATGATGGTGGTATTCTTGGATATGTTACGGGCAGTTTTCTTGGCCCTTTTCTTTACGATAACGCTTCCAAAACCCCTCAGGTAAACATTCTTATTGTTACTGAGTGAGTCTTTCACACTTTCCATAAATGCTTCTACTGTCTTCTGGACAGTTACCTTCTCAATTCCCGAAGTCTTGGAAATTTCGTTTACGATATCTGCTTTAGTCATTTTTAAAAAACCTTTAATTATCAATGATTTAGATTAGTTCCTTAATAGGGATGTGTAAATATAAATACTTTTGCGTGAATATGAAATTGATTTGAATTAATTTTTATTTTAGTGCGCTAAATATAAGTGAATTACTAAAATTGTGCGGCGAAGGTAATGAAATTTGTCATAAAACTCCATGCATGGTATAAAAAAAACAGGAGGGATCTCCCGTGGCGTCAGACCAGGGATCCGTACAAAATATGGATTTCAGAGGTTATTCTGCAGCAAACACGTATAGATCAGGGACTTAATTACTACCTAAGGTTCATTGAGACCTTCCCGGATGTGGCTTCCCTGGCAGCGGCATCTGAAGAACAGGTGCTGAAATGCTGGCAGGGGCTGGGGTATTACAGCCGGGCCCGCAATTTGCATGCTGCTGCCAGGCATGTTGCAGGGCACTCCGGCGGGCGCTTCCCGGACAGCTATGAAGGATTGCTGAAACTGAAAGGTGTGGGGAATTACACCGCTGCAGCCATTTCCTCCATCTGTTATGGTGAGGCCCGCGCCGTGGTAGACGGTAACGTCTCCCGGGTCATTGCGCGCCTGTACGGGATCGAAGAGGCTGTGAATGGTACTGCAGGAAAAAAACTGGTGGCTGCACTGGCTGATGAATTGCTCGACCGGGCCGATCCGGGCACCCATAACCAGGCGCTGATGGAGTTTGGGGCCCTTCATTGTGTCCCGCATGCTCCTGACTGTACCGGATGTCCGTTTGAAGAGGAATGTGAAGCCAGGATCACCGGACAGGTGGATCAGCTGCCGGTGAAGATACAGGGACGGAAGCCGGTGGATCGCTGGATGTATTTCTATATATATGTGTGTAACGGGGAGATCGTGCTGACCAGGCGCAATGAACAGGATATCTGGAAATCGCTTTACCAGTTCCCGGTTGTCGATGCAACTACCCCCCTCACCGACCTGCAAATTATGAAGGCCCCCGGACAGCTGGCAACGGGTACAACCATCCGGAAGATCTCACCTGAGGTCCGTCACCAGCTTACCCATCGCACCATCCATGCAAGGTTTATTCATGCAGAACTTGAACGCTGGCCCGATCCCCTCCCGTCCGGCTGGATCACTGTTTCCGGTCAGCGGCTGAATGGCTATCCGGTTCCACAGCTTATTCACAGATACATGGAATCGATCAATTTTTCCTATCTTTGATACACTATTTTAATCTCAATATATGTCTGTAAATAAAGTAATCCTGGTGGGGAATGTGGGAAAGGACCCGGAGACCAGGTATCTGGATGAATCGACTGCCATTTCTAAATTTCCCCTGGCTACCAGTGAAACATACAGAAACAAGAGTGGCGAACGCGTTTCCACCACCGAGTGGCACAATATTGTGCTCTGGAGAGGGCTGGCACAAGTAGCCGAGAAGTATGTCAGGAAGGGCACCCAGCTCTACATTGAAGGAAGGATCAAGACCCGCTCCTATGAGGATGCCAACGGTATCAGGAAGTACATCACCGAGATCGTAGGAGATCAAATGCAGTTACTGGGGAAACGTCCCGACGAGGGTACCGGGCAAGGGATGCAGGATAACGCACAGGTCGGTACGCAGGGCGGCGTTTCAACTCCCTATTCACAAACAACCGGTGGAGGAACGGCACCGGCTGGTGGAGAAGCCCCGGCAGGGGGAGCAGCACCAACAGGCGGAGAAACCCCGGCTGGAGGAGCACCTGCAGGAGGAACAGCACCGGAAAGCGGGCCGGTTGATCCGTTCGATGGCGGGAGCGATGGTCCCGATGATCTACCGTTCTGATCCTATTGTGATAATTACCATGTTGCAATTGTCTGTATTGATGCCCCTCACAACGGGCGCCATCATAGGAATGGTGGTGGTGGTCATACTACTTTTCTGTTCGGCGATGATTTCCGGATCGGAAGTGGCCTTTTTCAGCCTCGGGCCACAACACATCAACAACCTGAAAGAAGCACCCTCCCGCAGGGAACAAATGGTGCTTAAGCTGTTGGGAAAACCCGACAGGTTGCTTGCCACTATTTTGATTACCAACAATTTTATCAATGTGGGCATTGTGATCATTGCTTCATTTGTTACCGGTACCCTGTTCAACTTTTCGGGTTCTTTGTTTCTGGGTTTCCTGATCCAGGTGATTGTGATCACCTTTCTGCTACTGGTGTTTGGGGAGATTCTCCCAAAAATTTACGCCAACAGATTTGCCCCCCGGTTTGCACGAAGAATGGCCATTCCGCTGGTTACACTGGACCGGATCTTCCAGCCGCTGATCTATATACTGATCAAATCCTCGGGGCTGGTCAACAGGCGACTGGCCAGAAAGGGACAGAATATCTCCATGGATGACCTTTCGGAGGCGCTGGACCTGACCACAGGAGTGGTTGAAGATGAAAAGGAGATGCTGGAGGGAATTGTCCGGTTCAGCAACCTGGAAGTGTCCGAGATCATGAAACCGAGAACCGATATGATTGCAGTGGATATTGAAACCGGCCTCTCAAACCTGATCCAGATCGTCATCAGTTCGGGATTTTCCAGGATCCCGGTCTATGAAGAGACATCAGATCATGTAAAGGGAATCCTCTATGTAAAAGACCTGTTGCCCCATATCAATCGCAAGGATGACTTCAACTGGCAGGAATTGATCAGGGAACCCTTCTTCGTCCCTGAAAGCAAAAAGATCAATGACCTGCTGAAAGAGTTCCAGGAGAAGAAGATACACATGGCCATTGTGGTGGATGAATACGGGGGTACCGAAGGGATCGTCACCATGGAGGATATCCTGGAAGAGGTGGTGGGAGAAATTACTGATGAATCGGACGGGACCGAACAGTTTTACCGCCGTATCGATGCACGCACCATGATATTTGAAGGAAAGACGCTGTTAAACGATTTTTACAAGATTACAGAACTGAACGATACGCTGTTCGACGATGTTAAAGGAGATGCTGAAACGGTGGCTGGTCTTATTCTTGAACTGAAGGGCGGATTCCCCCGGGTAAACGATATGATCACCTGCAAAGGTATAGAATTCACTGTGCTGGGTATGGATAACCGAAGGATCAAGGAGATCAGGGTATACCTGAAAGAGCTGCCCTGAAAGCAGCACCCAGGCCATATTCCATGAAACGAGCATGAGCTTTTTTAACCATAACCTCACAAATAAGTTTGAATACTCGCAAGCATTATAATTTAAATTGTATTCGTGAGCTCGTAAGCCCGGTTAAAATAAGGTCATGCAAGAGCGGCAGCGGTTGCATCCGTTCTCAAATTTTCAAATAATATGAAGTGTAATTGAAGATCTTAAACGGATGATACGACCAAGATTATTGATATTTGTACCGGCGATGCTGACATGGTCACTACTGACCGGTTCCTGTAACCGGTCATATACGCCCAAGCCTTCAGGGTATGTAAGGATCGACTACCCTGAGAAATTTTACCGGCTCTATGATGAACAGCCCTTTTACCGGTTTGAGATCCCGCGCTATACCACTGTGGAAAATAATCCTGACGGGGCCGGGGAAGCTGGATGGATCAATGTGGACTTTCCACAGTTCAACGGGAAAATTCACCTGAGTTATAAGCCGGTTACCCCGGAAACCCTGGGTGACTATATTACCGATAGCAGAACACTGGTATACAAACATATGGTCAAAGCCCGGGGGATAGAGGAGACGCCCTTCATTCACCGGGACAAGAAACAATTTGGAATGATCTATGACCTGAAGGGTGACGTGGCCTCAGCTGTTCAGTTTTTCATTACCGACAGCACCAGTCACTTTCTCAGGGGATCGCTCTATTTCAATTGCAGGCCGAACCGCGATTCACTGAACCCTGTTATTGCGTTTATCCGTGAAGACATCATCCATATGATTGAAACCACTGAATGGAAATATGGGAAATAACTATTCATCAAATTTGTTTAACTTTGTCACCCCGTTACAGGGAATCTGAATTAGAGATACCGTGGGAGTATTTTTGAAGACAGAAATATTACCTGATTGCCATCTGGGTGTGTGGGAGATTACGGAGGATTTCGATTCACTGTACAGCATGGTAAACCTGGCCACAGTCGAGAAAACCAAACTCGACAGTTTCAGGAACATCAGCCGGAAGATCGAGTGGCTCAGTGTCAGGGCGCTGGTTAAAAGCATGCTGGGGAAAGAGACCCGTATCCTGTACAATGCTGAGAACAAACCATTTGTCAGGGGAAATACCCATAAAATAAGCATATCACATTCCAATAACCTTACGGCGGTCCTGATCAGCAAAGACAAGCGGGTAGGGATCGACCTGGAATTCATGTCGGGCAAGATCAGCAAAGTGGCGGATAAATTCATTAATGGTCATGAACGTATTACCGACGATCCTGAAATGAAGAAATTTCATCTCTATCTTCACTGGTGTGCCAAAGAGGCTTTGTATAAAATATGTGACAAGCAGGATATCAATTTCAGGGACGGACTGACCATTGCACCCTTCAATCCGGATGAACACGGCTTTATGAAAGGACATGTGGTAAATGGAAACGGTGAAGAGGATTTTGAACTGGAATACCTGCAACACGATAACTATGCACTGGTCTGGTGCGTGAAACAATGAACAGTTTTTACGATAAACTGCGTGACAGAAGTAAAAAACGCTTCGCTTTGCTGGTGGACCCGGACAACTATGATGACCGCCTGCTGAATGAACTGACCGGTCATATTAACCGGAATCCGCCCGATCTGTTGCTGGTGGGAGGAAGCATGACTTCCCATCCCATTGAAATTACTGTGACCGCGCTGAAACTGGGTACCAAATTACCTGTTTTTATCTTTCCGGGAAACCTGTTTCAGCTCACCGACCGTGCCGATGGCATCCTGTTCCTTTCCATGATCTCGGGACGCAATCCGGCATTCCTGATCGGCAATCATGTGCTGGCAGCCCCCCACCTGGACCGGGCAGGAATCGAGATTATTCCCACTGGGTACATGCTCATAGAGAACGGGCATGCCACATCGGTAGAGTACATGAGCAATACGCGCCCCATACCTGCAAATAAACCGGAGATCGCGGTGGCCACAGCCATGGCCGGTGAGATGCTGGGTTTAAAGACCATCTACCTGGAAGCGGGAAGCGGAGCCGCCAGAAGCGTAGGACCGGATATGATCCGGCGCGTCCGGAAGCGTATCTCCCTGCCGCTGATCGTAGGCGGGGGTATCCGGTCGGTTGAATGTGCCAGGGAAGTTTATAACGCAGGTGCCGATATGATCGTTGTGGGAACAGCTCTGGAGCAAGACCCGGAACTGGTGAGCAGTTTCTGTGCCCTCAGGAATGAACTAAACAGTTAAACACGGACAGCCAACTCCGGACAGCCAATACTGAACAGTTCCGCAAAACCCGTATCGAAAGGTTAATCTGCCAGGCCGGGGATCACATGTCCAGTGGCATTATCAGGCATGGAAATCTCCATGAAAGAGGCAATGGAGACTGCAATATCGGAGGGAGACACCTTATAAGGAATGGAAACCCGGTTAATTTTCCAGCCATAGAATATAAGGGGTACATGGGGACCGTATTTAAACTCCGCAAACGCACTCCCGCCCGACAGGTTACTGTGTTCCACCCATCCGGGAGTCAGGTAAAGGATCACATCCCCCGACCGCTTCTGAAAATAGCTGTTCTGGATACGTTGCAATACCCCATCCGTGAAATTATTCCGCTGAAGCACATAGGACTGTACAGCATTGGAGACACCGCCCATTTGCACCATAAACCTGGCCACCCGGTCCTGCACCTCCTCCAGAGATAACTTGGAATCCTCGATAAGCTGGTGGTTCAGGTAGATCTGTTGTGCATAGTAGAAAGTAACCCACTCGCCCCGGCCATAGATGGCGTTGAGATATGATTTCAACAGTGATATACTGGTGCGGTAGTTGAAAAACCCCGAAGGTATCCGGAAATCGGACAGATACCTGGGGTCCACCGCCAAGGCATTTTCGGCCGTTACATAGACCAGCACGTTCTCCATCCCGATCTGATCATCCAGGAATTCGAGCAGGTGGGCAATATCCTTATCAAGCCTGAGGTATGTATCCTCCATCTCCACCGACCAGGTGGAATATTTCTCCGCCAGGTAGCTGGTGGCATTAAAGCCGATGTGAATAATATCGGTCACACCGCGCTGTCCCAGCTCTTCGTTGATAATGGCCGCTATGGCCATATCCTTGGTATAGGTGTTCCCCCAGGGGGTGGTCAACAGCAGGCTGTAGTCCCGCTTATCACCATTCATCGCACTGATCCTCTCAAGGTCGTAGGGAAAAGTGATCTGTCCGTTGATCCCCGTCTCGTAAGGATTGTTATCCAGCATACTCTCCTGGTATTCGGCAATGGGCAGCAGGGTTTCCCAGGTGCGCTCCAGGTAAAGGTCCTTGTAATTCTTCTCATTAAACACATTGACCCAACCGGGCAGGGAATCCATGTAATAGGTGCTGGTCATCCAGGTTGCTGTAACGGGATCCATCCAGTACGCACCGGTGGCCGTATGGCCGGCCATCAGGATCGCCGCCTGCGGATCCATGGAGATGCCGATGGAGCGGGATCTGAAACGGCTCTTGATCCGTATCTCATCGGAAATGGTACGGCTCTGAAGCAACGAAGGTGAATAAGCACCTAAATCATAAGATCCCCCCACCGCCTTTTGTTTCTTGTCCTGCAGACTATAAATGATCTCATTACTGAGCCGTTTGTACCAGAAATCAGATACGATCCCATGTTCACTGGGTCTGGCACCTGTTGCAATGGTGGCAAAGCCCACAGAAGGTTCGGTGATCAGGTAGTTGTACCGGGCATTCTTACAGTTGGTACCTGAAGTGGCCATCTTTTTGAATCCATCCTCTCCAAACTTATCCCAGTAGACCGACAGGTAGTCGTACTGCATCCCCGAAACGGTGATCCCCACGATCAGTTTGGGCTTCTGGGGAGGGATCAGCTGAGCGGACAGCGGAGAGATTCCGGGAAGAAACATCCGCAGCATCAGCAGCATCAACAGTACAAGCCGTAAGTAGGGAACCTTCAAGGATCCCGCTATCATCTGATTTCTGTTCAGTAAACCCGCTATCATCTTATACCTTTATCAGAAAGTTAGTTGCGGAGCATACTGATTACCTGGTTGAAAACATTCTCAGCATTGAATCCCAGCTTTTCATCCAGTACCTTGTAAGGAGCCGAATAACCAAAACTCTCCATGCCGAACAC
This sequence comes from Bacteroidales bacterium, assembly GCA_024763595.1. Classification (GTDB taxonomy): domain Bacteria; phylum Bacteroidota; class Bacteroidia; order Bacteroidales. The sequence goes on from JANTFK010000041.1 coordinate 8,508, forward strand.
CTTCCCGTTGGCACCCACCAGTCCAAGCAGGGTTACCGGCAGGCCCGCGGTCATCCCGAACACGGGTACTCCTGCAGGAATGACGCTTTCCCGGTAATCACTTTCCTGCTCCCTGAAAAGACCTTCTGAGATGGCTGAGACCACCCTGACCTTTAATCCTTCTCTCTCTTCCAGCAGAACAGTACCTGCCAGCAGAGTGGCCACTTCGGAGCCGGAAGCAACAAGCACAACATCGGGGTCTCCTTCACAATCCCTGGCCACATAGGCACCCTTCCGGGCCTGCAGGGCATCGCTGTACCTGTCCGATCCGGGTTTCGGTGGAATATCCGGGATCCCCTGCCTTGAAAGGATCAACGCCGTGGGGGTGGAGCTGTTCTCCAGCGCCATCTTCCAGGCCACACTGGTTTCTACCGCATCGGCAGGACGAAGTACCACCATGGAGTTTTTTCCGTGATGGTTCCTGAGGTGTTCCAACAGCCTGATCTGCGCCTCCTGTTCCACCGGCTGGTGTGTGGGGCCATCCTCTCCTACCCTGAATGCATCATGGGTCCAGACATATTTTACCGGAAGTTCCATCAGTGCAGCCATCCGGACAGCCGGTTTCATGTAGTCACTGAAGACAAAGAAAGTACCGATCACCGGGATCACACCGCCATGCAGCGCCATGCCGTTGGCAATGGCTGCCAGTGTGAGTTCGGACACCCCTGCCTGCAGGAAGGAGCCGCTGAAATCGCCCCGCGAAAAGGCGGTGGTATTTTTCAGGTACCCGTCGGTCTTGTCGCTGTTGGAGAGATCGGCAGAAGCTACGATCAGGTTCTCCACCCTGCCTGCCAGGCTGGCCAGTACGGCCCCTGAGGCACCACGGGTGGGAGCTCCTGCTTTCTGTTTAATGGCTGCAAAATCAATATCAGGCAGTTTCCCATCCAGAAAATCCCCGAGTTTTTTCGCCAGGCCGGGATGCGCTTTTTCCCAAAGCGCCTGTGCAGCTTTTCTTTCTGCCGCTTCTTTTCTTTTTGTTTCCAGAACCTTTTCATAGGCTTCCGCCACTTCGGGAAAGATCACAAAGGGGTTTTGCGGATCGCCCCCCAGGTTGGCAATGCTCTTCTCGAAGGAGGCCCCTGCTCCTGAAAGGGGCATGCCATGGGTGGAGGTTTGCCTCTCGAAGCTGGCGCCGCTCTCATCTACCGCACCCCTGCCCATGACGGTCTTCCCGATAATCAGTGTGGGACGTTCGGACTCTTCCTGCGCCTGTTGCAGTGCATCAAATATCTCAGCCGGATCATTCCCGTTGATGGTAAGTACCCGCCAGTTCCATGCTTCATATTTTTTGGCCGTATCCTCTGCCGAAACAGCATCAGTATGAGTGGAAAGCTGAATATCATTGGAGTCGTAAAACATCACCAGGTTGGAGAGGCCCAGGTAACCTGCAATACGGCCGGCACCCTGTGATATCTCTTCCTGGACGCCACCGTCAGAGATAAAAGTGAAGGTCTTGTGTTCCATCCACTCCCCGAAACGGGCCACCAGAAAGCGCTCTGCAATGGCTGCTCCAACAGCCATGGTATGTCCCTGTCCAAGCGGACCGGAAGTATTCTCCACACCGCGTGCCGCATTCACTTCGGGGTGACCCGGTGTGGGGCTCCCCCACTGGCGGAACTGACCCAGTTCTTCCATGGTATATTTGCCCGTGAATGCCAGGATACTATAGAGCATGGGCGACATGTGACCGGGATCCAGGAAAAACCTGTCCCGCAGGGGCCAGGCCATATCATCGGGGTCAAAACGCAGGAAATGAGAATAGAGAATTTCCACGAAATCTGCTCCACCCATGGCACCTCCGGGATGACCCGAATTAGCTTTCTCGACCATAGCGGCCGAAAGGATCCGTATATTATCTGCTGCCCGGGTGTGAATTTTGTTATCCATACTGATCTGTTTCTGTTAATTTACTGACGATTAATAATTGAAGCCCAAAAATACCTATAATTCTTGAATAAGAATATCCCGGAAAGGACTCTTTCTTCATTAATTTGGGACATATTTTACACAATATGATACAATGCCCTGCAAGTCCGACACAACAACGATCAACGGCACTAAAGATCAGTGCCCGGCAGAACCGCCACCATAGCAGTTAACGGCACAAAGGATCAGTGCCTGCTTGTTTCTCGTCCCTCCCATCCACTGGCACCTTCATCTATATAGACTTCATGTACCGACCTGGACACCCTTTCATCCACCTCCTCAACCAGTCTTACCCGCAATGGGTTGGTCAACTGTTTTTGCCAGGAGAGGACCGGGGCCCAGGGCTTTGCACCCTCCTGTGTCTCATAGGTGAGATAGGCCCATTTCTCAGCAAAGAAATTCCCTTTCATACCGGGGATCATCTGTTGCATATTGGAGGACTGAAAACTCAGTGACAGGGCACGGGACCAATAAATCCACGGTCCGCCGGTAATATAGATATATGGATTCAGCAACCTTTCCCTGGACTCAAGTCCGGCATTGGAGTAATCCAGCTGAATACCGCAGAACCCGATCCCGCTCTCCTCATTATAAAAGGTGATCCAGGGAACATCAGCCTCGATCAACAGGTCGGTCAGGTCCGCCATTCCGGCCACATCGTACACTACCACACTGTCCCTGACTGCATCATACCAGGCAGCATGGGTAATCAACTCCCGTTTCAGCACGATCTCTCCGTTGCGAAGGGCAAGACAATCGATCCGCTCATTGATTCTCATGGTGGTGGAACTGATGAAATAGGGCACTCCCGGGTAAAAGTTGTAGCGGACCGATGCATCCACCTCCGGGACTCCCTTCAGGTGGTCCCACATCTCAACGGTTGTGATCACCGGACCGGGTGAAAAGGAGACGTGGGCCGGAGGTTTCCAGTCGGCCGTATGGGTCCAGGCCAGGGGAGGTGTATAGACCCCTGGATTCCAGTGAATGGCTCCGTTGGTCTCCATCCTGTGAAACAGGGGGAACCCGGGTTTACTTTTCAGTGTGATCTGGTCAAGGTGACCGGAAGCGGGATGCAGGCCAATGGAAACCTGATCATTATCGATCATCAACCCGGGAGCATCGCCCTGTACCCTCAGATCGGTCTGCCAGAGCTTTGTCAATGCATGCTTGTTATTGTAATAGACCAGGAATACCCGGCTGCTCCTGGCCGGTACATCGGCCAGGAAAGCCACCCGTGCAGTCACCGTCCCCATCCAGAGTGGCACCTCCCGGGAAGGGTTGCCATCTTTATCAGGTTCCATGTCATCCTCCTCCAGGAAAGATTGCAAATCATATACCTGGCAGGGCACCTCGCTAAGTTCATGGGTTTTTGGATCGACCGAAACCACACGTATATCCCGGATCAGCTGTCCCGCATTATCGGGATAAAATGGCAGTAACACCTCCACCGGTTCCCTTTTCCGGTCAATGCCGGCGCTCTCGGAAACCACAATGGCTTTGTAATTCTTCCACGCCGGATCGAAGACAGTAACTCCTTCCGGTGCGGTAACCTTCTGTGTGGTCCTCAGGAACTCATCCCCGTCCGAATCCTGTACATGCTGCTTTAACCTGACGGTGATGGATATCTCATACTCCTTTCCGGGCTCCCACCTCACCCAGCCCACCAGGTGGGGATGATGGTACATGGTGCCATCCCGGCTCAACCCGTATGCCGCCGGTGGGCGGTGACTGAGCGCCGGCCTGTTCATTTCACCCACATCACCCATCCTGTGCAGGTCCGTAAACCGCAACACTTTTCCGTCCACAGCAGCTTCCACTTCAATAATAGCCGGGTGGGGCAACTCCAGTTCGGCCTGAAAATGATAAAAGGGAATGGCCGGAGAGGGATAATCCAGTTTTAACTCCCGGATGACCAGTTCTTTGCTTCCCTTCTCCTTTGCAAAAGCCGGCATGGCTGCCAGGAGAAGAAAAAGGAACAACCATTGTGTAAAATGATACCTGCCCATAACTGTAGGATTAATGTATTTTAGTAACGGAAATCAGATTTCGCTTTCTCAGTTCCTTCACCCCGTTCTCCCACGGTCCGCCTTCTCCCCACATGTAGTAGGAAAAATAGGTGGTATTCAACTGATCTATATGCAGCCAGGGTTGAAACTCTGTATAGTAGTAATGGGCATCATGGTTTCGGGGATGATTCATCCACATATGCAGGAAAAGCGGTTGATCCACCGGGTATGCACCCACATAACTGATATCGGCTTCCGTGTCATACCCTGCGTTCCATCCCTCCTTCAGGATCTCTACGCGTCCGTAGGTCCGCTCCGGCTTCATCCTGTACTCCTTCAATCCATCTATCTCCGGAACAGTAAAGAGATCCTCGGTCCAGTGTTTCTCACCCAATTCAAGGATACACTGGGGCCCTATCACATTGGCCTCGGGGTTTTTAAACGTAATGGCAAACCTTGCCTCCAGTAAAGGGGAATCGCCATAAAGGGTGTAGGTCTTTTCCAGCCGGTTGCCAAAGTAATCGGTCCACATCCGCACCCGTACATAATCATCCGGCGTTTCCACGATTTCGGCATTATATACCTGGTGGGTCTCCATGCTGGCCTGGCCCAGGAAATCCTCGAACCCACCGTAGGGATAGTAGCCCCTTCTCCGGAACGGACGCTTGTGGTCTTTTGCCCTTTCCGGCCATTTCTTGAAAAATACGTTATCGTTACGACTCTTGACAATGTACTCGATTACCCGGGCACCGGTGGCCAGCAGTGTAACCTGCACACTGTCGTTCTCCATGCGGTACTCCATCACCCCGTCGCTGTTCAGGTCGG
>JANTFK010000042.1 GCA_024763595.1 Bacteroidales bacterium
CCCCTGCATATGAGAAATCAGGAAATTACCAAGGAGGTCTACCCCATTCCCGATCCAACTCATGGGATATTTTCCCCAGGTAAATGTAGAATGGAACATGAACCAGAGAAAACCCAGAAAAATGGGCAACCCCAGGATTTTATGTGTAAGTATCCTGTCTATCTTTTGAGACATAGAAAAGGCAGGATTCGTTCCGCTCTTCTTCACCGTTTCTTTCAGTGCTCCGGCCACAAAACCGTACCGGGCATATGTGATAAGTGATACAGGCTCCTCCTTAAAAAGATGACTGATACGGGAGATCTCCTCCCCGGCCTTATCCCGGATCTCCGTAAAATTCGTTGCACCGGAGAGCAGATAGGTACAGTAGCCATTTTGTTCCAACAATTTAAGAGCGAGGAACCTGGATGAATAATTATCCGTTATGAAAGGGGTTTTCCTTATCAGCTCCTGCAGTACCTGTATGGAACTTTCAATTTCTTCTCCGTAATTGATATGGATGTGCCTAATATCCGGATCCCTGTTCTCGAAGATCTGGATCACATGATTGAAAAGGCGGTTCACACCTTTGCCGCGATGACCGATAGTAGGCACCACACGTATCCCAAGCAGCCGGCTGAGCAGAGACATATCCAGCCTGTCTTTGCGGGCAATCATGTCATCATACATATTCAGGGCCAGCACCAGGGTAATATCCATATCGATAAGCTGACTGGTAAGATAGAGGTTCCTTTCCAGGTTGTTGGCGTCCACCACATTCACTACCACATCGGGTTTCTTTTGGAGGATATGTTCCTGTACAAAACGCTCCTCACTGCTGTAATCTGAAAGTGAATAGGTCCCCGGAAGGTCGGTGATGCGGAATGTATAGCCCCGGTACTGGAAAATTGCTTCCTTCGATTCCACAGTTACACCAGGATAGTTCCCCACATGTCCCCTGGAATGTGAAACATGGTTAAATAACGTGGTTTTCCCACTATTGGGATTACCCACCAGTGCCACGTCAATGATATTCCCCGGATGAGGCCGGTTCATATTTCGCTGTTCCGCATTGAATATCTTCCCGGGCATGGTCGAGGCCCGTGCATGATAGTCCGGTTCGAAAACCACTTCCACAAGAGTGGCCTCACTTCGGCGCAGGGAGACATTGCTGTCCATAATCCTGTACTCAACGGGATCTTTCAGGGGGGCGGCCTTTACCACATGGACAGATTTTCCCCGGATAAAACCCATCTCTGAAAGGCGTTTCTTGAATGCGCCTCTACCACGGATCCGTGTGATTACAGCAGAATCGCCTGTATGTAAATCATTTAGTGTCATGCAAGATTACCCATAGCACCTCGAAATATATCAATAACCTACAAAAGTATATGAAGCAATCCATTATACGGTCACTACATTTGGGTATTTTGGATGAAATGGATAATTTTTAGATCAACACGAAACCGGCCTCCATATGATAACTCCAAAAGGATGGTTCGCCTGCCCGCCCGTATTGATGTTCTCACAGTGGCCGGGAAGAACAGGTCTGCCCAATAACATCCAGCCATATGAAACAGAATCGCGGTTTCACCGTACCTTTGTCTCATCATATGAACTACTTCGGGCATATCACACCCAAACAACTGTTTCTGAATATCAAGAACAGGGACAGATTTAATGCAGAGAGCCTGCTACCGGTCACCAGGTAGTGTCGGTTTCATCCTGTTTTTACCTTATATATCTTTTCCCAATGTTATTTAACGATGATGAAATTGCCATACGCCGAACCCTACAAAATAAAAATGATCGAGCCCATATTTTCCAGTTCCAGGAGTGAACGGGAACAATGGATAAAAAAGGCCCGGTACAACCTTTTTAACCTGAAAAGCCGCCAGGTTTTCATTGACCTGCTCACCGATTCCGGCACAGGGGCCATGAGCCAGGAGCAATGGTCCGCCATCATGTCAGGAGATGAGTCCTATGCCGGCAGTCGCTCCTTTGACCAGATGCAGGAGACCATCACCTCACTCACGGGATTTCCATACGTGCTTCCCACACACCAGGGTCGTGCTGCAGAGAATGTTCTCTTCTCGGTCCTGGTAAAGGAGGGGGATGTGATACCCGGAAATGCACATTTCGATACCACCAAGGGCCATATAGAGTTCCGAAAAGCCAGCGCCTTTGATTGTACCATTGATGCCGCCGGCGATACCACGCGTTACCATCCCTTCAAGGGCAATATTGATATTGGCAAACTGGAAAACATTTACCAGGTTTTCGGGAAGCACCGGATTCCCATGATCATTGTAACCATTACCTGCAATTCCACCGGTGGCCAGCCGGTAAGTATGCAGAACCTCAGGGAAATCAGGGCTTTTGCAGATCGTTATGGAATACCTGTAATATTTGATGCTGCCAGGTTCGCTGAAAATGCCTATTTCATAAAAACCCGGGAAAAGGGATATGAAGACCACACCATCAGGGAGATCGTCAGGGAGATGTTCGCACTGGCCGATGGAATGACCATGAGCAGCAAGAAGGATGGAATTGTGAACATGGGTGGATTTATTGCCCTGCGTAATAAGGCCATCTACCAGGAATCCACCACCTTCAACATTATGTTTGAAGGCTATATTACCTACGGAGGCATGTCGGGAAGGGATATGGCCGCACTTGCACAGGGACTTGAAGAGGCCACCACATTTGAATACCTGGAAAGCCGGATCAGACAGGTTCAGTACCTGGGCCAGCAACTCCATGATAAGGGTATTCCCGTACAGGAGCCTTTTGGCGGCCATGCCATTTTTGTAGATGCCAACCGGTTCCTGCCCCATGTACCACGGGCAGAGTACATTGCCCAAACCCTGGCACTGGAACTCTATATTGAATCGGGCGTCAGGGCCGTGGAAATAGGTACCCTCCTGGCCGACCGCGACCCGGAGACCAGGGAAAACAGGTACCCGCGGCTGGAGATGGTGCGGCTCACCATTCCCCGCCGGGTTTACACCAGTAACCACATGGATTATGTGGCAGCAGCACTGCAAAATATTTACCTGCGCAGGGAAACCATTACTTCAGGCTACAGGATCAGGTACGAAGCACCCATCATGAGGCATTTCACCGTGGAGCTGGAGAAAATATCCAGGCGCTGATATGTACAATCCCCATCCCTCAGGATTGTAACGGCCCACGCTTGCGGGATTTCAAATAAAATACCGACATTTGCAGCTTCACACCTGTTATGAAAGATCTGACCCAGGGAAGCGAAGGCAGGAATATTTTGCGATTTGCCGCACCCATGTTGCTGGGACACATGTTCCAGCAGCTTTATACTTTTGTGGACCAGATCATTGTGGGCCGTTTCCTGGGAAAAGAGGCCCTGGCCTCTGTGGGCGCTTCTTTCCCGATTCTGTTTACGCTGATCGCAATGGCCATCGGAATCGCCACCGGAGGCACCATTGTAATTTCCCAGTTCTTTGGTGCAAAAAACATCCCCAAAGTAAAAAGAGCAATTGATACCATCTTCATTGTCATGGGAATCACCTCAGTGATCATGACAGTCGTGGGAATCACCTTTTCAGAAGATATCTTCCGGCTGATCAACCTGCCGGAAGAGTTAATGGATATGGCCAACGCCTATTTTACCATCTATATTTCCGGCCTGCTGGTTTTCTTTGGTTACAACAGTGTGGCTGCTATTCTGCGCGGGCTGGGCGATTCAATAACGCCACTCTATTTCCTGATGCTGTCCACAATCCTGAACATTGTTCTGGACCTCCTGTTTATCGTGAAACTGGGTTGGGGGATTGAAGGGGCGGCCTTCGCTACCATCATTGCCCAGGGAACCGCATTTATTGTGGCTGTTTTCTATCTGAACCGTACCCATGAGCTGATAAAGTTTAACATCAGGGAGTTTGCATTTGACTGGGAGATATTCAAACAGAGCCTGCGCATCGGTCTCCCGACCGGACTACAGCAGACTTTTGTGGCGCTGGGGATGATGGCGCTGATGGGGATCGTTAATGGATTCGGGACCGATGTTGTAGCCGCATTCACAGCAGCCGGCAGGTTGGACAGCCTGGCCATTATTCCCTCCATGGTCTTCTCCACTGCATTATCCACCTTTGTTGGACAGAACATCGGTGCAGGCAAAATTGACAGGGTAAAAAAAGGATTGGCCAGAACCATGCTGATGGCATCTGTTGTTGCCCTGGGTATCACCAGCCTTGTCATTCTGTTCAAATTCCCGCTTATGAGGTTATTTACAACCGATCATACTGTCATCGACCTGGGAGGAGAGTATCTTACCATTGTGACCTCCTTCTACCTGCTTTTTACAGGCATGTTTGTATATAACGGGGTCATGAGAGGTGCAGGCGATACGATCATTCCTATGTTTATCACACTCTTTTCCCTATGGGTTATCAGGATTCATGCAGCACTCCTTCTGAGCCAGGAGAGCATCAGCATATTTGGTTTCTCTTTTCAGGGTGCGGACCTGGGTCCCGAGGGAATCTGGTGGGCCATTCCTGCCGGCTGGGGATTTGGCCTGGTCTTTTCTTTTATTTACTACCGGACAGGGAAGTGGAAAAGCAAATCAGTGGTAAAAGTCAAGATAGAACCAGCCACCGTTACCCGTTAAAAGCTTCTAAGCGCTCTGTTTAAAATCCTGATCTTTCTGAATAATATGTTAAATTTACCCCGTACTTTATCCATGTAACCCATGATCAGATCCATGACAGGCTACGGTAAAGCCGAATGTCTGCTTCCCGATAAAAAAGTAACCATTGAAATCAGGTCCCTCAACAGCAAACAGATGGATACCAATACCCGGTTACCCTCGCTCTATAAGGAAAAAGAACTGGAAATCCGTCAACTGATTGCCTCTGAACTGGTACGGGGGAAAGTGGAGGTCTCATTCCATTATGAGCTTACCGAAACTGCCGTATCAGGGACCATTAATGAACCGGTGGTAAAAAGCTATTTTGAACAGCTCAGCAAAATATCGGATGAACTGGGACTGCCGGCTTCCATGGAACTGATCAGTACAGTGATGAGGATGCCCGATACCATCAGTACAGAAAAAGGAGAACTGGAGGAGAAAGAGTGGACAGTTGTGAAAGATGGCATCAGGAAAGCGCTGAAGCATGTAAACGAATTCAGGGATCAGGAAGGCAAGGCACTGGATCGCGATCTGCGGAAAAGAGCCGGAGCCATAGCAGACAAACTGGAACAGGTGAAACCTTTTGAAGAGGAGCGAATAGGTCAAATCAGGGAGCGCATAGGGAATAATCTACTTGAGCATTGCAAACGGGAAGAGGTAGATGAGAACCGTTTTGAACAGGAACTGATCTATTACATCGAAAAATTGGATATCTCAGAGGAAAAAGTGAGGCTTCTCAACCATTGTCACTATTTCCTGGAAACCATGGATAACCCTGAACCAGGCGGGAAAAAGCTGGGATTCATTTCCCAGGAAATGGGAAGGGAGATCAACACCCTGGGGTCCAAAGCCAACCATGCTGAAATTCAGCGGCTGGTGGTGGAAATGAAGGATGAGCTGGAAAAGATCAAAGAACAGATCCTTAACGTACTGTAATGACAGGCAAACTTTGCATTTTCAGTGCTCCATCAGGTTCGGGTAAGTCCACCATCGTTCAACACCTGATAAAACTGGCTCCGGATCTGGCCTTCAGCATATCAGCTACCTCCCGTAAGCCGCGAAAAGATGAATTGGAAGGCAGGGATTATTATTTTATTTCCCCGGATAAGTTCAGGGAAAAAATCAGGGAAAATGCTTTCCTCGAATGGGAAGAAGTCTATCCGGAACAATATTACGGAACCCTCCGCACAGAAGTGGAACGGATCTGGAAGGAGGGGAAGCATGCACTGTTCGATATTGATGTGGTGGGCGGGCTGAATCTGAAGCGGGAGTTTGGAGATAAAGCGTGCGCCATTTTTATACAACCACCCTCCCTGGAGATTCTCGAACAACGTTTACGATCAAGGGGAGCGGACGACGAAATATCCTTAAGGAAGAGGCTTGATAAGGCATCTGCTGAATTGCAATATGCCAGCCGGTTCGATTATATTGTTGTAAATGACAGGCTGGAGCATGCCCTTTCAGATGCGGAAAGAATAGTCCGGAACTTCCTGAAAAAATGATCATCACATGGTGAAAACAGGCCTCTACTTTGGCTCATTCAATCCCATCCACATCGGCCATATGGCCATTGCCAGCTTCATGACTGAATTCACCGCTCTGGAGCAACTCTGGTTTGTGGTAAGTCCACATAATCCATTGAAGGAAAAAACCTCCCTCCTCAAAGGTTATCACCGCCTTGAGATGGTCCGTCTGGCCATCGACCGGGATGACCGGTTCAGGGCCTCCGATATTGAATTTAATCTGCCAACTCCGTCCTATACCATAGATACACTCACATACCTGGAGGAAAAGTATCCGGAAAGGGAGTTCCTGCTGGTCATGGGGGCGGATGGTTTGCGAACATTTCATAAGTGGAAACATGCAGAGCTGATCGAAAAAAAATACCAACGGCTGATCTATCCCCGTCCGGGTGTGGATCTGGAACAGGCCGCCCGGTTACCCAATGTAACAGTTGTAGATGCCCCACTGATGGAGATCTCTTCCAGTTTCATTCGCAAAGCCATCGGGGAAGGCAGGGATGTACGGCACCTCATGCCGGAAAGAGCATATAATTATATGCGAGAAATGCACTTCTATGAACGATAGCGTATGGTAGCTTTATTATGCAGTAAGTCTGGCTTCCTTCACGATCTCCATGCCACGCTTAATCGCTTCTTCATTTTTCGGAATCAGATGATGGTGCCGCTCTGGAAGTGACTTACGAAGCCCTTTGATCACATTCTCAAGGTCCACCACCGGTTTTATCCTGATAAAGGCACCCAGTACCACCATGTTGAAAGTGATGGGAGATTTTATGCGGGCAGCTTCTGCGGCCGCCTCCACCTGAAAGATCCGTATATCATCCCGTTCCGGGTGACGTGTAATACCGTTGGGATCATAGATCATCAATCCACCTGGCTTTACCATGGACTCAAACTTATCCACAGACTGTTGATTCAGGAGTATGGCAGTATCATAGCTCTGCAATACGGGTGAACTTACCCGGTTGTCGCTGAGTATCACGGTGACATTGGCTGTCCCGCCCCGCATTTCAGGTCCGTATGATGGCATCCAGCTCACTTCCTGTTCCTGCATAATCCCGGAATAGGCCAGGATTTTTCCCATTGAAAGAACCCCCTGTCCGCCAAACCCTGCAATAATGATCTCTTCTGTCATAACGATTTAATTTTTTACCAGCTTACCTTCAACTTTGATATCTCCCATGGGATAGAAGGGGAACATATTTTCCTCCATCCAGATGTTGGAATCAACCGGTGTCATCTTCCAGCCGGAATTGCAATTGGAAACAAATTCAATGAATGATAATCCCTTATTTTCCTTTTGAGCTTCCAGGGCAATCCGGATCGCCTTTTTGGCTTTTCTCACAGGACCCGGCTTATGCACAGACTGGCGGGTCACATAGTAAGTTCCGGGAAGCTGGGCGATCATCTCTGTGATTTTATAGGGCGGGCCCATGGCTGTGCTGTTCCTTCCGTAAGGAGTTGTAGAAGATCTCATGCCCTCCAGCGTGGTAGGCGCCATCTGTCCCCCCGTCATTCCGTAAATTCCATTGTTTACAAAAAAGATGGTAATATTCTCACCCCGGTTGCAGGCATGAATGGTCTCTCCTGTCCCGATGGCAGCCAGATCCCCATCCCCCTGATAAGTAAATACAAACTTACCGGGCCATAACCGCTTGATGCCCGTGGCAACGGCAGGGGCCCGGCCATGGGCCGCCTCGGTGAAATCCACATCCATAAATTCATAGGCCAGCACCGCACAGCCCACCGGGGCGATCCCGATAATCTCCTGCTGGATCCCCATCTCTTCCACCACCTCCATAATCAACCGGTGGATGGTGCCATGGCCGCAACCCGGACAATAGGAAAGTGTTGCATCTGTCATCAGCGGAGTGCGCTTGTAAACCAGGTTTTCCGGTTTGATAATCTCCTTGATATCCATCTAAAATCCTCCCATGAATTTTTCTTCAACAGCATGTAATACATCGTCGGGTGAATGAATCTTACCACCCATCATTCCATAGTGATAAACAGGCACTTTCCCTTTTACCGCCAGCCTCACATCCTCTACCATCTGTCCTGCACTCAATTCCACAGACATGATCGCCTTGACCCGCCTGGAAAGTTTGGCTATCTCCCTTGTGGGGAATGGAAAGAGGGTCTGGGGTCTCAACAGGCCTATCCGCTTGCCTCTTCCCCTGGCCACTTCTACCACTTTCTGACAGATCCTGGCACTGGAACCATAGGCCACCAGCAGGAAGTCAGCATCATCACAGGCAATCCTTTCAAACATCACATCCTGCTCCATGTTTTTATACTTCTCCTGAAGCTTCAGGTTGTGCTCATATTGACGATCCGGATCCAGGTTGAGGGATGTGATGATATTCCGCTCCCGGTCATCTGTTTTTCCGGTGGTTACCCATGACTGATCAAATGTTGTTACCCGCTCCTTTTGTGGGGGCAGTTCCACTTTTTCCATCATCTGGCCAATCAGGCCGTCGGAGAGGATCATGGCCGGATTCCTGTACTTAAATGCCAGGTTAAAAGCCAGATCCACGAAATCGGCCATCTCCTGAACAGATGCAGGTGCAAGTACGATCAGGTGATAATCACCATGTCCTCCACCCTTTGTAGCCTGGAAATAGTCAGCCTGGGAAGGCTGAATGGTCCCCAGTCCCGGTCCTCCCCTGACCACATTGACTACCAGGCAGGGAAGTTCCGCTCCTGCAATATAGCTGATCCCCTCCTGCATCAGGCTGATGCCCGGACTGGATGAGGATGTCATCACTTTTTTTCCGGTTCCTGCTGCACCGTACAACATATTAATCGATGCAATTTCACTCTCAGCCTGCAGGATCACCATTCCGGTACGCTCCTCCGGTTTTTGCAGGGTCAGATATTCCATCACCTCCGACTGGGGTGTGATCGGGTATCCAAAATAACCATCCACCCCGGCCCTGATGGCAGCCTCAGCAATGGCCTCATTTCCCTTCATTAATGCCAGTTCCTTCATAGATGTAGCTTTAGTTTTGTTTAACCCTGTAGACAGTGATCACGCCATCGGGACATACAACTGCACAATTGGTGCATCCCGTACAGTAATCAGGGTTCTTCATATAGGCATAGTGATATCCCTTTCCGTTCACCTCCTCTTCCATGCCGATCGTATCGGTGGGACAATTTACCATACACACCTGGCAACCCTTGCACCTTTCCACTTCAACCACTATAGCTCCTTTTACTTTTGCCATACTATGTTGTTTTTTGTATAACCACCAAATGTAACAATTCTCCAATTTCCATCTAAACTGTTATTGGACAGGTTTGGCCCGGTACTGCTAATTTGGGATAAAATCGATTATTCCGGGATAGGGTGATGCTCATAAAAACGTTTCAAACGCTCCTCCAAAACCGGAAACTGATCCCTCCTAACCTGTGATACACAAGCTCTTAAGCCTTCAGTCCGGGTGCTCCCGGTAATCTCCAGGGAGATGGCACTAATCCCGTAATATAGCAACTCCTCCACCAATCTGGAACCTTCAAAACCCGGATAGGATAGTGTAAAATAGAATCCGTCTGCAATGGGTTCATCCAGGTCCATGTCATAAACAATGCGAAATCCGTATTGTTTGAAAAGGGCTTTCATGACAGCTGCCTTTTCACCATACTCCCGCACTTCTTCAACATAATTATAGGTACCATCATTTACAGCTCTGAATATGGCGGCAAGGGCATGCTGAGCAGTATGCGTTGCACCGGCAGAGAGGGAGTACAAAGCACCGTAAACCATGGCATGCCCGAATTTTTCCGAACTGTAATAGCGTTTTAAATCAGGATAGTGACGTTCAAAAATGCCCGGAGAAATGATCATCATACCAATGCGCTGACCGGCATAGCTGAACGCCTTTGAGCTGGAAATCAGCAACAGATAATTGCTGGTATACCTGGCCACTGTTGGTTGAAATGGCGGGACCCCGGGTTGTGAAAGGTCTTTTCTGAAATCCATGCCAAAATAAGCCAGATCTTCAATCACGGTTACATCATATTTTTCTGCAATCTCTCCAATGATCTGCAGTTCCTTTTCAGTCAGACATATCCAGGATGGATTGTTGGGATTGGAATAGAGAATGGATGAATAGTGTCCCTTTTCAATCTCCTCTACCATCTTATCATGCAGTTTATCTCCCCTGTAATCATACAGGTCGAAAGATCCGTATTGATGCCCCAGGACAAGACACTGTTGTTTCTGTACGGGGAAACCCGGATCCAGGAAAAGTGTCCCGGTACGATTATGGTCAGACCGGTTCACAACCATAAAAGCAGCCATTCCTCCCATCATCGATCCCACTGTGGGAACACAATGCCTGGGCTCCACATCCACATCCAGGAACAACCTGATAAACCTGGCAGCTTCCTCTTTCAGGGATGCGATCCCCTCAATGTTGGGGTATTTGGATGCCACACCTTGGCGCAGGGCAATCATTTCGGCTTCGGTCCCCACAAAGGTGGGATCAAGGCCCGGCACCCCCATTTCCATACGGATATATTCCTCCCCGGTAATCTTCTCAATATCATTGACAATCTTGACCAGTTCCCGGATTGTTGCCTTCCCTGCCGGGTGAATTCCGAATTCATCAATCACCTGATCAACAATACTGGCAGCAATGGGAGTCGGCTTCATACTATTTTTCTTTTCCTGTTTTTGATATACGGATCCTGGCATCCACCACAGAGAGCAAAGTGCCTCTTCCTATGAGCGGATTCAGGTCCAGTTCCACTATTTCCACAGCATGCCTTAATAAGATGGAAAGCCTGACGATGATTTCAGCATAAGTGTCTGTATCTATACCCTCTTGCCCCCGCATCCCTTCCAGCATCCTGTAACCTTTCAGGGAACGGATCATACGGGTGGCCTCCGGCCTGGTAATCGGAGCCAGCCCCGCGGCCAGGTCCTTCATTACCTCCACATATATTCCGCCCATGCCACACAGCACCACATGGCCAAAGGCGGGTTCATATTTTGCACCCACAAACAGTTCCAGCCCGGACAGCATGGGTTGTAACAATACACCGGTTGCCCCTTCAATCTGCATCAAGCGCTCATACTGTTCCATCAGGTCTATTTCATTCTCAATACCCATGGCCACCCCGCCCACATCGGACTTATGGAGCGGTCCGGACACTTTCATGACAAGCGGGAACCGGATATGATGTGCCACCTTGCATAATGAAGACTCACCGGTGACTATTCCCTCCATTACTACAGGGATACCTGCAGACTCCAGTATGGTCCGGACCTCTTGGGGTGAGAGATATCCCTCACCGGCCTGGTCTATAACCTGCCGGATCTTTTCCAGATGAATATCACCGGGCATGGGTTCGGGCTCCGGAGGAGGTGGTGTATTGTATATGCGGGTGAGTGCATTACCCAGTATCACCTCATCAGGGAAATTGATATGCCCCCTGGAAAGGAAGGCTTCCACCTCTTCCCGGGCAGTCGTTACAGAAGGAAGCACAGGAAAGATGGGTTTACTGCAACTGCGCATCTTCCGGTCAAGTACATCGTAGACATCAAAGACCGGGGCAAGCCCGGGTGTGCCGAAGATCACAATGATCCCGTCAATCTCATGAAACGAGGATTCACAGAAATCAATGGCGGTACCCAGTTGTTCAGCATTGCCGGTAGCCAGCATGTCAATGGGATTAGAGGCCGATGAACCTGGAAAGAGATGAGCAAGCAACTGATCCACTTCAGGTCCCTCCAGCCTTGGGACATCCATATTGCCCCCTGCAAGTACATCGGTAAGCATTACTGCCGGCCCTCCTGCGTGTGTAATAATGGCCAGGTTCTTTCCTTTCAGGGCTTTGTGCAACATGACAGAAGCCACCGCAGTTAATTCCTCCCGTCCGTAACAACGCACGATCCCGGCTTTCCTGAACAGGGTATCCACTGCCATATCGGAACTGGCCATGGCCCCGGTATGGGATGAAGCTGCCCTGCTTCCGGCATCCGTGGTTCCCGCTTTGATGGCAGCAATCCGGCACCCTTTCCTGATCAGTGAAGTGGCATGCCTGAGCAAGCGGTCAGGATCCTTAATGGTTTCGAAATAAAGTACCTTCACCCTGGATGAATGTTCATGATCATAGGTCTCATCCAGATATTGTAAGATATCCTCCACACCCAGCTGGGCAGAATTTCCCACAGAAAAAACATGGTTGAACCTGAGTCCCTTTTGCAATCCCGACTCCATGATAAATACCGCTGTCGCACCACTGCCGGAAATAAAATCACATCCCTGCGGATCGAGTTTGGGGATGGGCAACGTGAAGACTCCCTGATAATATGGTGTCATTACCCCGATGCAATTGGGCCCAATCAGCGAAGCATCATATTTTCTGCAAAGTTCAACAAGCTCATGTTCGATGGCTGCTCCTGCTGCATTTTCCTCACTAAAACCGGCGGATACTATTATAAAAGCCCTTGTATGGCAATACTCCGCAAGTTCCCTGACAACATCCAGGCACAATGCAGCAGGAATGGCCAGAATGGCCAGGTCAGTCTCCGGAAGGTCCCTCACATCCCTGTGGGCCACTACTCCCTGTATCGATTCTTCCTTGGGATTCAGCGCATGAAGTATGCCCCTGAATGTACCTGTTCGAATATTATGAAAGAGTTTTCCCCCCGGCTTGGAAATGTTATTGGAAGCACCGACAACCACAATACTCTCGGGATCAATAAGTTGGCGATTAACCATCTGAATCAGTTTAACTGATCCAAATATAAGAAAGCTGAAATTTGTCTTTGAAGAAACAGGCGTGTCTTAGAACATAGCCCCACAACAGGTAATTGCGAAAACAGCAGAAAATAAAATAAGGCAAGCTGCTACTCTCCCTAAAACCCTCAAAAGATTCGCAACTTGCCTTGCACCCCAACAATTACTTTCCACGCTTTATAACCAAAAAGACCAGAATTTGTTCGGATAAAGCAGCTTTTTAACAAAAAAAAGATAATTTTTAACATTTAACTCACCAAAACAGACTTTACCCTTACTCCATGCAATCGTCCCAACTTACCTGTGAGTGAACCAATTGCATCAGTATCCCCTTCCAGTACCAGTGCAA
>JANTFK010000043.1 GCA_024763595.1 Bacteroidales bacterium
CCTTCATGTTCCCAGGTCCCGCGCCATGCAGCACTATCATAGTAAGCCTGGTTGCGCCAGTACTTAATAGACGCATCTCCAAAGATCATCCTGCCAAATACCCCATTCTCAACCGCTTTCTTTATTCTGTTGGGGGCCTCTTCTGTCCGTTTCTGATAAATGACCCCCAGTTTCACACCTTGATCCCTGGCTACATGAATCATCTCTGTGGCATCCTTTACCCTGATGGCCATGGTTTTTTCAACCAGCACGTGCTTCCCCGCTTTTGCAGCAGCAATGGACTGCTGTGCATGCAGTCCCGTAGGGGTACATATACAAACTGCATCGATATCATCCCGCGTGATCATTTTTTGCCAGTCGCCGGCCACTTCACAATGATACTTTCCCGCGAATTTTTCAGCATTCTCCCTGATGATATCAGAAACTGCTACGATTTTTCCATTGGATTGAGCCTGAATGGCCCGGGCATGATACTCACTGATCACGCCGGAACCAATAATGCCAAATCTGAACTGTTCTTCCATATTTATCCTTTCTTATGCAAAGGTTGTACCTGATCTTGATTTACAATATTTTCCATCTCTAAAAGTTCATTCCAGATAAAATCGTGTTCTTCACCGAAATAATGACCGGAAAAAACCGATTTAATCCCATTAATCATTTCTGTAAATTCCTCTGTTTGCATGGGACTTGCCGGAGAAGGGATGCCCCTGATCAGACATCTGACCACTGTGATGGTAAGAGACTTTAGCCGGTTTTGGATGAGCAGCGTTTTGGCTTCCCTGGCAACATCCAGACTAATTCCGTAAACTTTTCTCAGGAGATCGCGCTCTTCCCAGGTCAAATAATTGTCTGTATCTCTGGTATGGATGTTATTATACCAGTGACGATGGTATTTCAGTGCCTCTTGATAAGCAATCAAAGCTTCTCCCATACGAGGGTCTCCATAATATCTCTCACCGAATGATTGTAAAAATATCTTGTTGGGAATTAATCCATCTCTGGCTGTCTGTACATAATACATGGCATTTTCATTATTATTACCCAGTACTCCCTGAGGCGCCAGGTTATTACCTTGCTTTATTGCTTTCCGGAAATATTTCTCCAGGTAATCCAACTTTATCATCGGGAATGCACCATCTTTGCTGACTGAAACATATAACCAGTACCATAGATTGTTAAAGTATTGGTTGTAGCTGTCAAGGTCTGTGAGCGCTGCGTCGATAATGGGGGTGTTGGGAACTACCCAGGCAATAATATCTTCAGGGAAAAGTTTGGCAAGTTCCTCTGCCGGGTTCATATAGACCCATCCCATCAACACTCCCAGGATAGCATCTTTATTGGCTTTTCGGATGGCCTGGTAATAGGAGTTGAAATATTTAGCCTCCCATTCGATGCGTGGTCTTTTGTAATACGCTTCATCCATATTAACATGAATACTTTCACTGGCAATATGCCAGGTCATTCCGTCAAGACCAAAACGCTTAAATTGATCCAGATACAATTCGGTACTTGCGCTTACGGCTTCATCGCTTGATGCAGGTATAGCCGGAGCATCAGCAGGAAGCCGGTGCGTCATATTCATAAACAGGACTTTTATACCACGTTCCTGGGCGTATTTAACAACTGGTTTTAACAGGTTTTCCTCTTTTTCAGACATGGGAAGCGTATGCGGTGTGGCAATTACATAATGACTTAATCGATTACGGGATGCCCAGTCCACAGATTCTTTTGTTGCAAACCTATAACCCAGATAGATGATCCTCTCCCTGATAACCGGTTCCCATATCAACTCATCCCCTGGCCACCGGAGTTCATCGCAATGCGCGAGAATAGTTTCACTAATGTTGGAATACATTGGGTACTCCGGATTTAAAAAACGCACAGGTTCCCACCAGATATTGGCACTCTTTTCCAACAGGGTATAGACACCATTTAGCAAGCCCCGGCCGCTTCCTCCAATTAACGCAACACCCTCAGTTCCATCCGGGAATTTGTTTACGGGTTTGATCACACATCCTTGTTCATCAAGGTCTTCGGGACAAACTAACCCGGTCTGGTTCAGCAACGTTAAGGATTTGGTGGTAGCAAGTAAGATCGTAAATCCCTGTTTCCGGCTACTGGCCTGATTTTCTTTCAGAACTTCAATCTCACACCCGCTTGCAAGTGGCAGATATTTTTGAATATCTGCTACAGCGATCTCTCCAATTTTACCAAGATTTGCTGCAACAAGGATATAAGTTGTTTCATCTTGCCTGGCAAAAGGATGGCCACCGGTAATCTTACTTTCTGCCGATTTTATAATAATTACTTCGTTTTTTAATCTCATCTCCTTCCACTCATCTGATCCGGCAAAAGAGAGAGAGGGAATCACCGGGAAAAAAAGAAGGCTGATAAGCAATATCTTTTGACAGATCATGATGAACGCCTGGCTTTTTTAAGTACGGATGATCCTACAAATTCGCTCTCATCAATATCTATCCTGTGAAGCTGTTTCGCATTTTTCCTGATCTTTCTCACCGCATCGGCAATACGTTCCATTTGCCGGCCATCGGCGAGTAATACATTTTGTTCTAAGAAGATTACATCCCGGCTGGCCTTTTCGGCAACCGGGCAGGCACGCTTTCTCATGGAGAGGTTTTTGTCGCTTTGATACAGCGGCTGGTCGTAAAGTGCCATCGGATAGAATGAAGAAGCCAGTACTCCCTCTTTATTCAGCGCTGCCAGGAACTGGGCCCTTTTTACATTTTCGAATTGTTCACTTTTGAAATTGAGCAGAAAAAGGTGGTGGGCATGACGGTCGCAATATGGCTGCCACTTAAAAGTTTCAATTCCGTCAATGTCATCCAGCAGTGCATAGAGTTTTTTCACGTTTGCCGTGCGTTTTTCTGTTTGTTCCTCCAGCCGTTCAAGCTGAGCCAGTGCTATGGCAGCCTGAATTTCAGTATAACAGGCGTTCCATCCAAAGCGATAGTGAATATGGCCTGAATATTTTTCTCGGATACCACGACCGAATTTACCCAGACTGTAGTGGATCAGGTCTATCAGTTCCTTATTATCACTAACAACCATTCCTCCCTCACCGCTCTGCAGGTTCTTTGATTGCTGAAAACTGAATGATGCTGCATCGGCCAGTGAGCCTGCCTTACGTCCTTTATATATGGCCCCGTGTGCCTGTGCTGCATCCTCAAGCACTTTTATACCATGTTTTTTTGCAATCTCCATCAGGGGATCCATGTCGCAGGGATGGCCTCCCATGTGCACCGGAATGATGGCCTTTGTCCTTTCGGTTATAGCATCAGCAATTTTTGCATTGTCTATATTCAGTGTTTTCGGATCAATATCCACATACACCACTGTAGCTCCCACATTGTGAACGGCTATTGCTGTCGCCATAAAGGTTGATGCAGGGACAATGACCTCGTCACCGGGCCCGATCCCCCAGGCAACCAGGCACAGTTCCATTGAAACGGTACCATTGGCCACTGCAGCACCATATCCGACATCGCAGTAGTGTGCAAATTTCTCATTGAACGCTGCAATCTTCGGTCCCAGGCCGGTCCCTCCCCACATGTCACCGGAAAGCACTTCCTCAATTAATTCCCGCTCCCTGTCTCCCGCAAAGGGCCATTTTGGCCACTGTTCCGTGATCAACGGTGTACCTCCGTAAATTGCAAGCTTATCCATTGTATGATTTTTTTAAATTCGAATCAATGCTCCATTTTTAATCAGGCATTACCCTTGATTAATCTGCAACCGGGCTGATCGAGTACTTCCGGGTTTACAACAAAGCGCGGTGGCTTCCCGGCAATAAAAGCGTTCACATCATCCATGATCATATGGCGGATATCCCAGCCGCCTTCCTCGCTGTACCAGGCAATATGGGGCGAAAGAATGACATTGTCCATAGAAGTGATCCCGGCATCGGGAGGAGGTGGTTCAGTTTCAAACACATCCAATCCCGCCCCCGCAATGTTGCCTTCCCGAATAACTGTTACCAGGTCACCGGTATTCAATACCGGCCCACGGGCCGTATTGATGATCACCGCCGTTTTTTTCATTAACCTGAACCTGTCAAGATGAAACATGCCCCGTGTCTCTTCAGTCACCGGCACATGGATCGTGACAATATCGGATGCTGCCAGCAGGTCATCCAGGGGTACATGATCGATACCAAGTTCCCTGTACCGCTCTTCACCCAGGTAGGGATCGCAGACAAGTATCTTCATTCCAAAGCCACTCATCTTCTCCAGGACCAGCGAACCTATATTGCCACATCCTACAATGCCCAGCGTTTTACCTTTCATCCTGTGCACGGGATATATCAATTCCGAACTCCACGCCCTTTCATGAATCCATTTCTCCAGCACTTTATCCTGAAGCTTTTTCTTGCGGTAAGTTTCCATGATCAGCATGATGGCATGTTCCGCCACATCGTCACTGGATGCAGTAGCTTCATTGGCAAATATAATCCCGTTCCTGGTGGCAGCTTCCACATCCACATTATCATACCCGATACCATGCCTGAGCAATACCTTCACATTTTCAAGCCCGTCCAATACTTCAGCGCTCATGGCAGCCATGTTGGTCAGCACGATATCAGCATCTTTAAAATTTTCTATAAGATCTGAAGGTGCAGCATCCCTCATCTGGTAATGGTAAAAATCAATCCCCAGCTGCTTACACTCCTGCTCTTCCCATTTTAAATCTCTTTCAATATAATCTGTAATCTTAAATGTGATCCTGTTTCCCATTATCTGCCCTCACTTTCCACTGTTTCAACCGGCGGATAAAGTTCATCCAGCTTTTGCATGATCTCATCCGGAATTTCAAGATCAGCAGCTGCCAGGTTCTCCTCTGCCTGGGACATCCTGGTAGCACCTGTAATGACACTGGTTACCGCCGGGTTCTTCAGGCACCAGGCAATGGAGAGTTGCGCAGCGGTAGTACCCATCCCGGAAGCAATTTTCACCAGTTCCACTCCTTTTCTTTTATTCTCTTCCGACCAGTACAGCTTATTAATAATGGCATTGGTATCATTATCGGCAGCACGTGTCCCTTTTGGAGCTCCTTCCCCGGGTTTATATTTCCCGGTTAGCATGCCATGGGCCAGGGAAGAGAAAACCACATTCCCAATGCCTTCTGCCTCAGTTGCAGGGAACAGATTCCTCTCCGGAAACCTGTAAAGCAGATTGTATCTTGGTTCACTAACCGTTATGGGCCGCGCACCCAGTTCAGCCGCCACCCTGTTCGCCCGGGTAATCAAATGGGCGGGCCATTCGCTGATGCCCCAGTATAAAATTTTGCCCTGTCTCGCAAGGTCCTCCATTGCCCTGATGGTCTCTTCCAACGGGGTATCCGGATCGGGACGATGGCACATCAGCACATCCAGGTAATCTGTACCCAGCCGTTTCAGACTATGATGACACGACTCAACAATATGCTTGGCCGAAAGTCCACGGTCATTGATTTCTTCGGACATAGGGGCCCAGCATTTGGTTAACAGGAAAAGATTCTGGCGCGGGAAACCGGATAAACAGTCTCCCAGGGCGCGTTCAGCTTCCCCATTATTGTAGGCATCTGCCGTGTCAAAGAAATTTACCCCGTCATCATAGTATTTATTGATGGTATCCTTTGTGGTTCTCTTATCGTTTTTAAACCCAATGGTCAGATAACTGCCGAGTCCGATAACACTCAGCTTCACTCCCCATTTCCCAATTTTTCGGTATTGCATGCTGTAGTTTTTTATTATTGTTTGTCTGCCAAAAAACAGATTGACTACCCTGACAGGGTTGCCTGCCAAACGGAAATCAACTGAATTAAACCATAAATAAAAATAATATCTTTAACTGAAAAAAAAAATGCAGGAACTTTTTATAACGTTCACCATAGTCGCTTTTCTGACTTCCGGCTGCACCAATACAGAGCCAGCCACAGCAAAGAGAGGCAATGATCCGGTAATTGTCGAAACATACTGGGGCCAGAAAGTGGTTCCGGACCTCCCCACCTACATGGACATGATCGTATACAGCAGTCTTGAACCGGGGCAGTCCTGGTCAGATGGCGATTCAATAAAAGAAGCGTTGAAAGTTGCATATGATAACGGAACCCTGAAACTGAGACGGCATCCCTGGCGAGTCATGGATGATATATTCGTATTGGGACAAGATGAAGAATCTCAACTGATATACCTGATCGATACAGGCGAGGGGCTTTTACTCATCGATCCGAGTTATGATTCCTGGCACGAAGAGATCCTCTCACAAATTAAAGGACTCGGATACAGTCCTTCTCAGGTAAAATGGGTTTTGATTACCCACTGCCATGTTGACCATGCCCAGTCATGCCACCTCTGGCGTAAAAAGGGCGCTCAGATTATTGCTCCTTTATATGATGCACACTCCATAGAAACAGGAAACCAGGTAACAGCTTTCTGGCTCATGGAAGAAGATGAAGAGTTTTTCACCGGGTGTCCTGTTGACAGAGTGGTCCACGATGGAGACCGGCTCGATTTTGGTCGCATGACCTTTTATGCTATCTGGACACCGGGGCATACACCCGGATCGACATGTTACCTGTTAAAGTATATGAATAAACAGCTATTGTTTTCTGAAGACATTGCGCTGCATAATGGTCGGTATGCCTGGATGGAGGACCCCTATGCAGATTGGGACCAATACCTGAAATCCCTTAAAAAACTGGAGAACTTTCATCTTAACGGAGAGCCCGTCCAATATGATCTGTTGCTTCCGGGACATGGAGTAGTGGAACTTGAGGGAGCCATGCGTTCTGTTAAGGAAACCACAAAGCTGGTATCTTATATTAAGGAACATCATCGAGAAAGAGACTGGATCAAACCCTACCAGTGGAACTGGGAAAACAAGGTCATTTACAATGAATAATATCACTGCAATGAAAAAATCCGGGAAGATCGCCTTAGTACTGGCACTGGTCTTTTCACAGGCAGTCGTCACAGGTCAGCAGCAGCCCAATCTTTTTCCAAATGGGGATGTTGAGCATGTGTACGTCAATCAAATAACGTATGACAGTGACTTCCGGACCCGGATGAAAGGAGGTGAAACAGAAATGCCCGCCTACTGGCAGTTATCTATGGGGGCAACCCTGAGCAGGAATGAGAAATTTTCAGGGAAAAATGCCATCAGGTTATCCCGTGGTGAAGAAGAGGTAACCGCCAGGGTATACAGCAACCACTGGCGGGTGAAGGATGGAAATATGCCCTTTGGCCTGCCGCTTGTTCAACAAACACCCGTCACTGTATCCTTTCGCTACAAAACCTCCGGACTGAGAGGAAACGAAATGTTTCATGCATTGATCAGGCTAGGCGTAATAGCAGACCTGGATTCGCAGGTTGTGCGTATGGATCTTCCGGCCTCAAAAGAATGGAAACTGGTTACACGGGAAATTACACTCAACGACCTGAAATGGGGAGGGGAAATTATATTCTCATTACCCGGGAAGGCCAAAAAGGGGGCAGATGTGTGGATCGATGATGTTTATCTGAGTCAGCCGCTTAAGGGAGTCAACCTGGTAAAGAATCATAGCTTTGAGAAAGAGACAACAGAAGGAACTTTGCCCCCGGACTGGCAGGTCCCTGTGGAGGACCAGTGGGTAGGCTGGGTAGGAGAACGTTATCGCAAACCGGTAATTGAAACCGGGGAATCTGTGGGTGGTAACCGCTCGATGCGTGCAGATGTAACCTATGGTGATTGTTCCGGTGCTGCTCAGCGTATTGTCCTGAATCAGCACCAGGTTAAACCTGTTGTCATAGAAATCTGGTCGAAGCTCTCCAATTCAATCAGCAGCAAAGCGTACAATTCTTATGCTGATAATTATGCCAATCTCACGCTGTATGTTTACCACCAGGATGGGACCATGCAGGAAGTTTCGCCCACATGCTTACTGGGAGCCACAGATCATGACTGGGATATGAGGCGCTTTGGATTTCGGCCGCAAAAGCCGGTGAAAGAAATATTGCTGCAGATCACAGTGCTGGGGACCGAACAAACTACAAGCCTGTGGGTTGATGAAATACGTGCCTATGAACCGGGTACGGATAGTAAAGAACTGGAAGCCCGCGGGACAGACTTTCCCACACCCTCATTATCGGCCAAATGGGGAAAGCCCGAACTGCCGGCCGGGCCCGGGATCGAAGTTTATAATGATTCGGAAAATATCTATGTAACAGTACCGCAGCAACAGATGGGTGGTGAGATATCCATCTATTTCAATCCCCGCATAAAAAGCACCTCTATGAACCACTTCCGCTATCTTTTTAAAGTAGTGAAGATCGGATCTGATGGCCGGGTATACAGGGGTACAACATTTGAAAAGCAGGGATATACAGAAGATGGTGCGTTTGAGCCTGCAGAAACTAATAATATTACCAGCGAAAAAACGGGAACAACCTATATGCTGACCATACCGTTCAAGTCATTAAAGATGAGCGGAGCCTCTCTTGATCCTGTTGGCTTTAACGTCAGGTGGAAAGATGAAGGCCGGGAGCACTATTGGAGTGGGAAAACCGCCAGTAACCATGAAATGGGCCGGATCATCCTTGCGAAAAAACCCGGGCTCCGTATTCAAAAAGTGATCTTTGGCAGACGCTACTTTGATGAGCAGGATCAGTCACAGGATTTTATTAGCCACCCGCAACTCTATGCAGGATCAAACCAGGTGGAGGTCACCCTGACCAATGACGGTCCATCCGGGGAGGCGGGACTTGTTGTGGGTATTCAGGGAATAGCACAGGCGGAACAGCAGTTTCAGCTGGGACATTCCCGGAGCAGGACGGTTACATTGCCTTACCAGGCCGGGTTGGGAAGAATGACTGAATTTACACTTACAGCAACACTGAATGAGGAGGTGCAGATAAGCCGCACATACCCGTTGCAGGTTCCTGCAGCCATTGAGATTGTACTGGACCAGGAGTATTATTACGCCGAAGAAGATACAGCTTTCCTTGAGATCTATAACCGTTATCGCCCCTTTCCGGAAGGAGGAGCGGTAAATATAGAGATCATGGATATGAGGGACCAGACGCGTGTGCAGTCATTCACCCGGCCCCTAACAGACAAAAAAGTGCTTGTACCGGTTGACATCCGGGAATACAGGGTAAACCCTTTACCGGTACAGGATTATTCGGTTTCGGTGATTTACCACGACGGCCAGGGCAATGAGTTAGGGAAAGATATCCGCTATTTTGGCAGGATCAATCATACGGAGCGAAGGAAACTGCCGCCCATTGAAAGTGTGAATGTGGACGACAAGGGAAGGATTGTGATCAACGGGAACTTCCGGTTTTTTCCCATTGTGCCATCGGTAAAGAAACAGAAATGGGATGAGTCCAATGATATGGGAGCCAACATGATCAGAAGCCATCTGGGGGAAGGTTTTACACCCTTCAGGGACCGTGACCGCGCCTGGGAGAAGAATGTGTACACTATGACGATCGGACCATACAGGTTGAAGGATGTACCACTGTTTGAGGAACAGGCGGATAGTCTGATAGAGCATCCGGGGTTCTTAATGCTGTATGCCAAACAGTTTTATTACTGGCATTTAACACCGGAATGGATCGCTGTCAGGAAAAAAGTGGAGCATATCGTTGGCAACCTGCCATCACCAAGACTGGTTATCTGGGGCCACCATGACGGAAGTTATATCTATGACCATACCATGCCTGCATGGCCCATATCAGATCCACCGGTTGGTTACTGCTATGTAAAGGTGATGAGCCGGCCAAGTTCCGCCTGGCGGAACACGCCTTTCATGACCAAAACAGAACAGGTTTTAAATCCGTCCCGTTTCAAGCTGGCGGAAGTAAATTACTATGTGACCGCCCATGTTGATGAAGTTGTACCGGAATACTCCCCCGGGATCCTCTCTTTACACGCAGATGACTGGCATGGTGTCCGTAACGAGTCTTACCTGAACATCATTTACGGAGCGACAGGATTATATCACTGGGTATGGGCACAGGAGGGGCAGGTTCAGCGCCTGCGGGGCTGGTTTCAGGAACTGAATTATATGTGGCCGGTTTTTGTTGCCGATGATGCAGAAAACGGGGTTGAGATCCTTCCGGCCGACAGCCAGTTGGATGCACGTTTAAAACAATGGCAGGGCAACTATTATCTGCTTGTCGCCAACAGGGGCGAAACACTTCAGCATGCCAGCATATATATTGACGGATTTGAAGGGATGAAAGTGGAAAAGCTCTTTGAACTCCCAGGTGATATATCCGTTAAGGAGCATATCATCCAGGATGTGTGGAAAAAATATGATGTTCATGTATATAAAATAGAGCCTGAAAAACAACAACAATAATAACATTTCAACATACACATTTGAATACTTCTAAATATGCATAAAGCTTCACTGACCAGCCTGGACTGGATCATTATTATAGGGTATGCCATCGGCATGCTGATAGTCGGTTTTTATTATGCCCGAAAGAACAAGAGCGCCGAAGACTACCTGCTGGGGGGACGTGGAATGAAATCATGGAAAGTGGGCGTTTCTCTTTTTGCCACACTCTTCAGTGCCATTACCTACCTCTCCCTGCCCGGGGAGATGATCAAACACGGTCCCATGATTTTTGTACTGCTGTTCGCATTACCATTCGTCTACCTGGTTGTGGCCTATTTTTTCATTCCCTTTATCATGAACCTCAGGGTCAGCAGTGCCTACGAATTATTGGAAACAAGGGTAGGGGTACAAAACCGGTGGCTTGCCTCCACCTATTTTTTAATCATGCGTTTTCTATGGATGAGTGTGATTATCTACCTGGTTTCCAAGAAGATCATTATTCCTATCATGGGCTGGTCGGAACAAACGGCTTTAATGGTCAGCATTGTGATAGGGATCATTACCATTATCTATACCTCCACGGGAGGATTGCGAGGTGTAGTGCTGACCGATGTGGTTCAATCTTTCGTATTGTTTGGCGGGACCATCCTGGCCATTGTGATGATCATCAAAAAGCTGGGGCATCCATCTGCCATCATTCCTGCAGAATGGCCGGAGCACTGGGCCGGCTGGGTCTTTTTTGATACCAAAGTACGCGTCAGTTTTGTCACAGCCTTTATTTCAACTTTTGGATGGTATGTGTGCACGGCCGGTTCTGATCAGATGACCATCCAGCGATACCTTGCCACCCGGGATGTAAAAGGAGCAAGGCGCATGTATCTGAGCTCTATCGTATTCAGCGTGCTGGTACAGCTATTGCTGCTGGTTCTCGGACTGGCACTGTTTGCTTATGTGAAGGCGCACCCCGGTTTTCTGGGAGGTACATCCATGCTTGAAGGGGCCGACACGATCTTCCCACGGTTTATTGCCACTGTCCTTCCCGCCGGGTTTTCAGGCATCGTTATTGCCGGATTGCTGGCTGCAGCCATGTCCAGCCTTTCATCGGGCATCAACTCTTCCTCCCTCTCCATTGTGAATGATTTTATCCTGCGTTCCAGGGGACAAAGCATGAGTGAGGAGAAGAAGATCAAACTGGCCCAGTATATCTCCCTGGCCATCGGGGTGGTCATTGTTCTTTTAAGCCTGGTTATGGGAAATATCCGGGGTAACCTGCTGGAGCTTACCTACAAAACCACCAACCTGCTTACAGGCCCGTTGTTCCTGCCTTTCTTCATGGCCATGTTTGTTCCAAAAGCAAAACCAATGGCAACATTTATTGGCACACTGCTGAGCGGAATCACAGCTGTACTGGTGGGTTTTTCATACGAACTGCTCTCCATTGAGATCTCTTTCCTGTGGATCATACCCATTTCATTTTCAGTGGGACTTTTTGTCAGCATGGTCCTGAGTTATCTTCCTTTTGAGAAAAACAATAATGATATGCTTACCAAAGGGATCAACCAATGAGAAATCAACGGCGTATTATTGGAACGGTTATGGCGCTGACCATCCTGATCAGCAGTTGTAACAACGGACATTTCAGTTCAGGAAATATGGAGATCATTAAACGTGGCACAATGGCCAGGGGCAAACCGGGAACAGCACATGCAGTCTATACCTTTCCCGCGGTAGTTGAACTCTCTGATGGCAGCCTGGTGGCAACATGCCGGGTTGGTTCAGGTAAGGATTGTGCGGATGAAACAGTGGAAATTTTTCGCTCAGACGACGGGGGAACATCCTGGAGCGGGGGAAAAGCGCCATTTCAAAAGATCAACGTAAACGGAATAGCCGGTTCATTGAAGAACTGTTATCTCACTGAAACCGAACCGGGACATCTCATTGCTGCTTTCATGTGGGTTGACCGTCAAACCTATCCGGGAAAACCGCTTTTTAACCCGGAAACAGAAGGTTGTCTGCCGATGGCCGTTTTACTATCCGATTCCTTTGATGGCGGAGAAACGTGGAGTCCCCCGCGTAAATTACCCGTACCCGGCGATATGGGGCCACCCAGCCTGACCGGTCCGGTCCTCAAGCTGAAAAATGGCACCCTGGCGGTCAGCATAGAAACGAATAAAAACTACCTGGATAACACCGAGTGGCTTCAACGCGTGGTATTGTTCCACTCCGAGGATAACGGCAGGAACTGGAGCAGGCCGGTCACCGTCAGTGAGGATCCTTCACACCGGATCTTTTATTGGGATTTGCGTGTTGGTGTGGCTCCCGACGGACGCCTGGCCGCATTTTCGTGGACCTATGACAGGGATACTAAAAAATATCTGAACATTCAACGCCGGATCAGTGCTGACGGTGGACAGACCTGGTCAACACTAAAGGATATTGGCTTTGCAGATCAGGCGGCACATCCGGCCATACTTCCGGATGGCCGGATTGTACTGGCCTGGGTGGATCGTTTTAATAGCCATTCGATCCGGGCCCGGATGGCCCCGGCCATCGACCGGCCTTTTGAAAAAAACACAGAATTAATCATACATACACAGGAAACAGTACAACCAACCATTGATGATACGGGTAAATTACTTGATGACATGAACATGTGGAGCTATGGGCTGCCCTATGGAGAGAGCCTGTCTGACGGAAGTGTGCTGGTGGTCTACTATGCAGGTACGGCAGAAGCCATGGATATCCGTTGGGTAAAGCTACAGTTGCCGGGAAGAAGCGCAGAAAAAAAATAGTTCAATCATGTTAACACTGAAACAGCGCATAGAATCGGTATACCGTGGCGACACCCCTGATGTAGTACCGTTCATGTTAGATCTGTCCCACTGGTTCTATTACCGGGAACAAATACCCTGGGATATAAGCCAGGCCTATGAAGAG
>JANTFK010000044.1 GCA_024763595.1 Bacteroidales bacterium
GAGCCTGGGATTGTTCTTCAACAGGTTTACCGGCAATTCATACCCCCTGTAAGAGATCATGGCTCCCGGAAATATCCTTTGGGCCGAACTACCCCCCTCTTTATCCTTCACCTGGATACTGGTCACCTGCAGTCCCCGATCATAGAGATCCCCGATCATCCTGTTACGGGTGGCCTCATCCGGTTCATCGTAAAGATTGATAAACGTATATTGAAACTTATCCCCGCCGTATGCCCTGAAATCATCCATCAGTTCACGGACCGACTTCTGAAAGTTCACAAATGGTGCAGGCAGGTCACCATCCAGGTAGATCTTTACGAAAACCACCTCATCCAGGTCACGCAGCAGGCTCCGGGTAGCGTCCGACAGGGTGTACCGTTTTTCGGTAGTAAGATCGATCCTGAAAAATTTCATCCCCGAAAGCAGTGAAAGTGCAACTAACAGCACCAGCGTGACAACCAGTTGTACAATATGCCTTCTTTTCAGATCTTTCCGGTCCATATCTTCCCTACCATTTACTGCTTTGAAGCACTGTTCTCGTTCCCATGATAAACAGGATCATCACCCCGGCAAAATAGCACAGGTCACGTGAATCGATCACCCCCCTGCTAAGGGAGTTGTAGTGATAACTGATGCCCAGCCGCGAGATCAGTGAAACCACATGGCCCGATCCGGCCAACCCGCTCAGGAAATCAAACCCCAGGTATATGAGGAAAGAGAGAAACACAGCCACGATAAATGCCACGATCTGATTGCCTGTAAGCGATGAAGCGAATATACCGATAGCGGCATAGATCCCGCCCAGGAAAAGAAGTCCCAGGTAGGATCCCCAGGTGCCTCCACTATCCATATTCCCGGGTGGACTACCGAGCTTTGAAACCGACCAGAAATAGATCAGCGTGGGGATCAGTGAGATCAATACCAGCAACCAGGCGGCCAGGAATTTTGCAAGAATGATCTGCAACTCCGTAACGGGCCTGGTATAAAGCAAGTCCAGCGTACCCGTCCGTTTCTCCTCCGATATCATGCGCATGGTGATGGCGGGGACAAGGAAAAGAAATACCCAGGGTGCGATGGCAAAAAGCGAATCGAGCGTGGCATATCCATTCTCCAGGACATTGAACTGGCCCGGGACGATCCACATGAACAGGCTGTTCAGCAACAGAAACACCACGATCACCACATATCCGGTAAGGGTGCTGAAAAAGCCGTTGACTTCCTTAAATAAAAGTGTCCGCATATCAACGCTCTGTAATTAACGGTCCCGTAAAGCCTTTGGCAGACTGGAAGCCGGAAGGTCCCTGTAATCCATCAAACGCACGTTGTTAAAATAAAACTGGAGTATATCCTGGTAAGTATAGTCGTCCCTGGCCATCTTCATGGCACCTTCCTGGCTCATCCCGACGCCATGGCCATACCCCTTACCCCATACCAGGATGGAGTCCCCGTCGGGAAACATATCGAAAAATGCTGATTTAAAGCCCCAATCCTCCCTGATCCTGGTCATCCTGAGAGAATCCTTATCCAGGATAAAATATTTCTTTCTTCTCATCTGTTCCACATAGATAATCTCCTCGGGCAATTTTGTAACCGACTTCATCCCGTTCCGGAGCAGATATGCTTTCCAGTCTTTAAATGCGATGGTATCCCTCCATTTGGCATGGGGCTGGTGCAAAGAGTAGGGATCGACTACCGACTGGAGGTAATCTGCGTCCCCTGCCCAAACATCGGATGCCCGCTGGGTTTGCCCACCACTGTTGGAATGGTAAGCAGGAATAATCAGCCTGTAGTTGTAATCGGCCACCACTATCCCGGTGGTCTCCAGAATCGCTTCCAGAATCCCGGGATTATCACTGCTCTTTCCATGATACACCTGGCAATGGGTCTGGTCACAAAGCGAGAACCCTTCGCTCCTGTGCCGGTCCAGGTTCCTGATGGCATAGGTACGGCATAAAATGGACTGCGCCTTGTAAAACTCACTCCGGGCACCTGTACCGGCCTCCGCTTCCACCACCCCGGCCAGGTATTTATCCATGTCCACCTCATTCACCAGTGTCAGGAACCGGTCGCTGGCAGTAATGAGCAGGTCATCATCGTAAACCCCTGGTTCGAGTGCCGGCTGAACAGGTTCGATCCGGAAAAATGCATCGGTCGTAAATGCCCGCAGCTCCACATGGGTGGCATAACCGAAATCCCGGTAAGAATCGAGTACTTTCACCCGGCCATCTTCCAGGGTGAGGTAAAGGTTCATGCCCTCTTCCAGGATGGTTACCTTCGTATCATCAATGAATAGCTGATAGCTTCCTTCAGCGCAGTAAACCACAGCGGCACTGACCAGGTGATCCTGAAAGATCCCAACCTGAACCGGCTGGGCAGCCATCCCTGTTGCTAAAGCAACCATCCAGATTAATAGCCGAATCCGCTTCATACCTGTTTAACTTTTAACAATTCCACCATTCTCCGGGCAATCTTTCCGGAAACGCCTTCCTCACCCAACCGGGATCTCAACACACTGTATCCTTCCTGCATCTCCTTCCGGTATCCGGGATCATCCAGGATCCTTCGAAGCTCGGGCCGTGTCCGTTCCACCAGGTCCTTCTGGATCACCTCTTTAACCAGCTGCTTCCCGTAGATCAGGTTTACAAGGCTGATAAAATTAATCTTTATTACGCTTTTTGCAATGGCATAAGCCAGGGAACCTGTCCGGTAAAGTACAACCTGCGGAAGGTCGAAAAGCGCAGCTTCCAGTGTGGCGGTCCCCGACGTCACCAGCCCGGCTTTCGCGGATGCCAGTAACGGGTATGTCTCATTATATACGATTTTGACAGTCGAACCCGAAAGAAACCTGGCATACCAGCGGGGATCTATGGAAGACGCCCCGGCTACTACAAACTGATACGCGGGGTTCTCCGCTGCAAGCTGTACCATGGCAGGAAGCATGGCCTCAATCTCTTTTTTCCGGGATCCGGCAAGCAACCCCACCAGGGGCTTCCTGTTAAGTGCATGTTCCTTCAGCCACTGCTCCTTCCCTTCAAAATTTCGCATGAAACGGGCTGTCTCATCCACCAGCGGGTTCCCGAAAAACTCCACCTGCATGTTGAACCGGTTAAAATAATCGACCTCGAAAGGCAATATCACAAACAGCCTGCTTGTATATTTTTTCAATTTACGTATACGGCGCTGTTTCCAGGCCCACACTTTGGGAGAAATGAAATAGAATACCGTGCGCCCCAGTGAACTGGCATGGCTGGCCAGCCGTAAGTTGAATCCGGGGTAATCCACCGGGATGACCACATCCGGGTTCCAGCTGCGAATCAACTGTTTGATTCGCCGCATGTTCCGGAATATTTTACCCAGGTGAAACAACACATCCAGCATCATGTAACTGGTCTCCCTGTAGTGTATCACCTGTCCACCCGCAACCTTTTGCATCAGGTCCCCTCCCATATACATGAATTCAGCATGCGGATCTTGCTGCAGCAGTGCTTTCATAAGGTTTGAGGCGTGAAGGTCTCCGGAAGCTTCACCGGCTATGAGGAAGTACTTCATGCTTCTCAGGTAAATTTGAGCACCAGCATTACCAATGCCACAAGAATGGTTGCGAAAATCACCCCCCTGGCAGCAAATGAACGGTTGGTCCAGATAAATAAGAAAAAGAGCAACAGGTTGGGAACAGCCGAAAGGCTCACAATCTTGGAAAGGATACCTGCCTGTTGAAACTTGCCCAGGAATTCCATCACACTACCGTCATATTTTACTTTCCACAGAACCAGCATGGCGATTACCGGCAGCAGGATGCCGGGGATCAACCCGTACAGGATGGTATCGAACCTCTTCTCAGCCTTCATTCTTTGCCATTGACAATTCCCATGACCGCAGATGCTCCAGTTGGGTGTAAGCTGTCATATCTGTATTGATGGGGACAACAGATGCATAATTATTCTTAAGCGCCCATTCATCGGTACCCTCACCCTGCCCGTCCGGTTCCCGGTTGTGAAAAAAACCGGTGAGCCAGTAATAAGTTCTCCCGTTGGGATCGGTCCGCTCTTCGAACTCCTCTTTCCAGTATCCGTTGGCCTGATTGCATACCCGGATCCCTTTTAATTCCGGGGCAGGGATCCCGGGTACATTCACATTCAGACAGATTCCTTCGGGCAACCCGTTCTCAAGCACCCCCCGGATCACCTCACGGGCCACATCACCGGCTACCGAGAAGTCCGCATGAGGATCAAAGTCAAGCAGGGAGAAACCGATGGAAGGAACATGATTAACCGCCCCCTCCATGGCTGCTGCCATGGTCCCTGAATAGAGTATGCTTGCCGATGAGTTGGATCCATGATTGATCCCCGATAACAGCAGGTCGGGCCTGCGGCCCAGCAGTGTATGAAATGCCAGCTTGACGCCATCAACCGGTGTCCCGTTTGTCAGGTACATCTTCATATGCGGAGCGTCGTCCAGTAACGTCACCCGTAAAGGAACCTTGATGGTGATGGCATGTGACATGCCTGACATGGCCACTTCAGAAGAAATGGCCACCACATCTCCGTACTCCCGGGCAATGGAAATCAACTCCCTGAACCCACGGGCTTCAATGCCATCATCATTGGTGACCAGAATGAGCGGTCTGTTGTTCATGGTATCTGTTAAAGGTTACAAAAATATCTAAAATCCATGAGAATGAGATTTTTTATATATATTCATTATTGAACATTTCAGGATTTTGAATGTTGACAATAGCTAAAAATCCATTGATCATCTCAAGGAACAGATAAAATGAAGAAAACTTTATGGATGGCTGCCCTGGCTGTGGTGGCACAATCGCTTATGGCCCAGGATCTGGCCGATCTTTTTGACAGGAACAAATACTCGGTAGTAACCATATACGTTGCTGAAAATGTGAGTGATGGAACAGGAGACCCAAAGACATATACCAGCAGCCAGGGACTGGGATCCGGTGTGCTGGTAAAGGAGGATGTCATACTGACAGCCGCTCATGTGGTGGCCAATGCAGAACAGATCATGGTACAGTTTCTCGACGGAGAAGCGATACCGGCCAAAACCTTCAGGGTGTCCCGTACAGCGGATGTGGCCCTGATACGTCTCCAAAAACCACCCAGGGAACCGCATGTGGCCTTGGTTGGCAATTCCGATGAAACCAGGATCGGTGAAGATGTTTTTGTGGTGGGTGCACCCATGGGATTGCCCTACTCGCTTTCCAGGGGGGTAATCAGCGGAAGACATGCTGAAGCCAATCTTTCCAATGACGGAAAGATCCTGGAATTCTTCCAGACAGATGCCGCCATCAATACCGGGAACTCAGGTGGTCCCATGTTCAATTACAGGGGTGAAGTTATCGGTATCGTCAGTTCTATTCTGACCCGTTCAGGCGGGTTTGAAGGAATCGGTTTTGCCGCCACCTCCAATGTGGCAAGGTCCCTGCTGACGGAAAGGAGCAGTGTTTTCTTTGGTATTGAAGCCATGGTCCTCTCTTACGAAATGGCGCGTGTGCTCAATGTACCCCAGGAATCGGGCTGGCTGGTACAGCACGTGGTGCAGGACAGTCCGGCAGGAACGGCAGGGATTAAGGGAGGCTATCTCAAAATAATGGTTGGTGAAGAGGAAATGCTTGTTGGGGGCGACATCATCCTGCAAGTGGACGATATCAGGATCACCGGTGAAAAGAGCATCCT
This sequence comes from Bacteroidales bacterium, assembly GCA_024763595.1. Lineage (GTDB taxonomy): Bacteria > Bacteroidota > Bacteroidia > Bacteroidales. Next base: position 5,691 of record JANTFK010000044.1, read on the forward strand.
GAAACTGTTTGCATACCTGAACCAGATAGATTCCATCAAGAAGCACAAAATTACTGTCCTGAGAGCCGGAGAGATTGTTGATCTTTACTGGATCTCCAAGGGAATCTGAAAAGATGGGAAAGGTTGAGGTCCATACACGTCTGCTGGCACCCGGGTCAGTCGATTACAGAAAACTCAAATATGTGGTCATCGGTGCACGGTATCAGGATGCATGGATCTTTGTACGTCATCATGAACGAATAACCTGGGAAATGCCTGCCGGTCATATTGAACCAGGTGAATCTACCGACCGTGCGGCTGAAAGAGAGCTCTTTGAGGAAGCCGGGGCAACCTGCCCGGCCCTGCAGCCTGTGGCCGATTATCAGGTAACCGCAGGGGAAACCACCGGATATGGGAGGCTTTACTATGCTGTTGTGCATGAATTAACCCGACAGCTTGAATTTGAGACCGATGAGATCCTGTTATCTGCTGATCTTCCAAAATCGCTTACCTATCCTGAGGTACAAACCCTCCTCTTCCGGAGGGTGATGGAACACGAACGGGCAGAGAAGCAAAATTAATTCCCGGAAAAGCACTATTTTTGCAGCTTAAAGTAATGAAGCAGCAATGAAAATCTCCTACAACTGGCTCAGACAATATATTGATACCGGCCTTCCCCCCCGGGATGTCAGTGAAATTCTCACCAACATCGGGCTGGAAGTTGAGGGCATGGAAGAGATCCAGTCGGTACAGGGCGGACTGGAGGGAGTAATCATAGGTGAAGTACTCACCTGTACCAAACACCCCAATGCGGACAAACTCTCCATTACCACTGTTAAACTGGGGGAAGAAGAACCTGTTCAAATCGTTTGTGGAGCGTCAAATGTGGCTAAAGGACAGAAGGTTCCGGTCGCTACCATTGGTACCACACTGTACCAGGGAGAGGAGCGCTTCACCATCAGAAAGAGCAAGATCAGAGGGGAGCTCTCCATGGGAATGATCTGTGCCGAGGATGAACTGGGACTGGGTAATTCGCATGACGGGATCATGGTACTGGATGACGATGCGGTACCCGGTACACCGGCAGCAACCTATTTCAATGTGGAAACCGATACCGTATTCGAGATCGGCCTGACCCCCAACCGCATTGACGGTGCCTCCCACCTGGGTGTGGCCAGGGACCTGGCAGCTTACCTGAAACAAAAGGGTGAGGTGGCCCTGAAAAGACCATCGGTGGAAGGGTTCAAAACAGACAACCATGATCTTTCCATCCCTGTGGAGATTGCAGACAGAGACGGTTGCAGGCGTTATTCCGGAATAACCATATCCGGGTTGAAAGTGCAGGATAGTCCTGCATGGCTGCAAAAACGCCTGAGATCAATCGGGCTCACCCCCATCAATAATGTGGTGGATATTACCAACTTTGTGCTGCACGAATCGGGGCAACCGCTCCATGCATTTGATGCAGATAAGATCACCGGTAACCGGGTGATCGTCAAGACATTACCTGAGGGAACCCCTTTTGTGACCCTGGATGAAGCGGAGCGTAAGCTGGTGGCAACGGACCTGATGATCTGTAACACGGAAGAAGGTATGTGCATTGCAGGTGTATTCGGAGGGGCCTATTCGGGAGTTACCGGATCCACAACCCGTGTTTTCCTGGAATCGGCCTGCTTTGATCCGGTCTATATCCGTAAAACAGCCAGGCACCACCAGCTCAGTACTGACTCCTCGTTCAGGTTTGAAAGGGGTTCGGATCCCAACCTGACCGTCTGGGCACTGAAACGGGCTGCCTTACTGATCAAAGAGATTGCAGGGGGATCCATCTCATCGGAAGTGATGGATGAATATCCCGAACCGGAGGAAGATTTCCGTGTGGCGATCAGCTTTGCTCATGTTGACCGGCTCATAGGAAACCACATAGATCCTGATATTATCGGGTCCATTCTGGAATCACTGGAAATAAAGATCGATCAGCGTGATGAAAAGGGAATGATTCTCCGTGTACCACCCTACAGGGTGGATGTAAAGCGGGAAGCGGACATCATTGAAGAGATCCTGCGGATCTACGGGTTCAACCGGGTGAAGACCGGGTCCGGCCTGCGGTCCACCCTCACCCATTCGGTTAAACCGGACAAGGAGAAGGTGATCAATATGACCTCCGACCTGCTCACCGCCAAAGGATTTTATGAGATAAAATCCAACTCCCTCACCGCATCTGCCTATTATGACAGGGACGGGCAGCAGGATCGTGAAGTGGTCCGTCTCTATAATCCATTGAGCCAGGATCTTTCCCTGATGCGAAAGAACCTGTTGTATGGCGGACTTGAGGCCATCGCTTATAATATCAACCGTAAACTTACCGATCTGAAACTCTATGAGTTTGGTAACTGCTACTACATGGATCCCGGGTCCGGCAGGGATAATCTGCCGGACAGGTATAACGAACAGTTGCATTTGGGTATTTTTCTCTCGGGCCGTTCCCAACCGGGCAACTGGAACCGGAAACCGGAAGATGCATCTTTCTATGTACTGAAAAGCTATGTGGAATCTGTACTGATCAAACTGGGTATAGATACCCTGGACCTTCAATCGGCCGGATCAGACAATCCGGACTACACCGAAGGCATGGTGTATGGTTCCGGGGGAGAGACACTGGTGGAAATGGGAATTGTCGCACCCGGTTTATTGAAACAGTTCGATATCAGGCAACCGGTGTTTGCTGCAGAATTTAACTGGGATCATCTTTTACAGCTGCTGCCCGGCCACCGGATCCTGTTCAAACCGCTCCCCAGGTTCCAGGTGGTTACACGCGATTTCTCCCTGATGCTTGACAGGCAGGTAACCTTTGAGTCGCTCCGTGCACTGGCCTATAAAACAGAAAAAAAGCTACTGAAGAAGGTCACCCTCTTTGATGTATATGAGGGGGATAAGATCGAAAAAGGGAAAAAATCCTACGCCCTCTCCTTCACCCTGCTGGATGAAGAAAAAACCCTGACCGATCAGCAGATCGACGGGGTCATGATGAAGATTGCAAAGGCATATGAAAAAGCCTTTTCCGCCATTGTCAGGGGAATGAATTAGCCATGCCAGCCGGAATCAGTCTGATCAGGGGGGATATCACCCGTATTGAAGCAGATGCCATTGTAAATGCAGCCAACAGAACATTGCTGGGCGGAGGAGGGGTGGACGGTGCCATACACCGGGCAGCCGGACCCGGCCTGCTTGAGGCATGCCGGAAATTACACGGATGTGATACCGGTGATGCCAGGATCACACCTGGGTTCAGGTTGCCTGCCAGATATGTGATCCATGCCGTTGGCCCTGTTTGGCGGGGTGGTGATCACCATGAACCCGAACTGCTGGCACAGTGTTACAGACGATCACTGCAACTGGCCCTGGAGTACAGGTGTAAAACCATCGCTTTCCCCAACATCTCCACTGGCGTTTACGGATTCCCAAAGGAACCGGCAGCCGGCATCGCCATTGGGACCGTTGATGATTTCCTGCGCCGGAAGGGCCCGGTGATGGAGGTCATCTTCGTAGTCTTTGACCCGGAAAATGAAATGCTGTACAGGGAAAGAATAAAGAATATTGAAGCTCAGCGCAGCTAACATGGCCTGCGAGCTCAGTGCAGCAAATGTGGTAGCGGGATTGACTAACTCCGCTGCAGAGCTACCTTTAACATGGCGGTGCCAATACGCTCGCGTAATTCAGAACCTGTAGCCAAAGGCCACCGCGTAACGGAAATTGGTAAATCTGAACCTGGCTTCCGCCTCTGCCGATACAGGAATGGTGATGGGATCATATCCCAGCCAGTCGAGCCGTTTATTGATCTCCTCTTCGATCAGGGGAATCACCTCAGAGGCAAAATGGGAATCCACGGAGAACTTTATCCGGTTCCATCCACTTCTCGGACCTGCAAACATCAGGTCCACTACGAACCGTTCCCTGAACCTGAACTGGTATCCAAGCTGCAGCCCAACACCCAGTTCCCTGAAATTGGCAGCCCCTCCCACATCCATATATTCAGTCCCGTTCCAGTAATTGAAGCGCAGATCCCCGTCCAGCCTTGTGAGCCGGGTGTATAATCCGGTATAGAACCCGGTCTGGCTCCCCCCGCACCCGCAGAAGTCAAAATAGTAGCGCAACTCCGGGGTCACACTGTAACCACGGAGCCCTCTTGTATCACTGGTCAGTAAAAAATTACCCAGCCCCAGTACCTTGGGGATCTTGCCACCCCACTTATACCCGGCCCCCAGGAGGAGGGCCCAGTGTTGATCCAGGGGATATTCATAGAACAGGGAGAGATTTTTAAGGGGAAGTGCTGCACTATTCAGCTTGAGTGTATGACCATGTAAAGGACCGGTTCCGGGCTGCCCGTGCAGCATAAATGCAACCAACAGGAAAACCATTATTACCAGGTACGTTTTACGGAGCAGATTATTCATTTTTGGCAGAATTTTTGTGCTATACACTGTAACACGATAACAATTGATTAATGTTAGAAATATATTGAATAAAACCTATTGAGATGAAAAGAGTTATAAGTATAGTTGTGGTAGCTGTTCTGGCACTTCCTTCCTTTTCCCAGGAGTTGAGCAAAAAGGAGCGGAAGCAAATGGAAAAAGAGTTAAAAAAAGAACAGCAGGCTGAAGAGGCAGCCAGGATGGCAGAAATGGTCGATATGATGGTGACCCACCAGCGTTTTGTGCTTGAGGCAGATCGCCTGACAGATAAAAGGGGGAATACCGTCAATGTGATCTCCACAATTAATTTTGTGGCAGCTGACTCTATCCATGGTGTTGTTCAGATAGGGAGCAACTCCTATGTGGGATCAAATGGGGTGGGGGGCGTTACCGTAGAGGGACCCATCACCGATTACAACTATAAAAAGAACAAGAAGAACGGGACCTACTCCATCAATTATACACTGGGAACAAGGGTGGGAACCTATGACATACAAATGTCTGTTTTCCGGAACGGAAGGGCCGACGCCACAGTAACCTCCATGGTATGGTCGGGAAAAATTCGCTATTCGGGATATCTTTTTCCGCCGGGTATGTCGAAAGTCTATAAGGGAACTTCCTTCTGAGAACCCATCGTCCGACTACTCCTCCAGTTTATAAAGGAAGCGTTTTATACTGCGTTTGGGGGTTTTCTCGAACTCGGTGTCATGAATATGGATTTTCTGCAATTTTTCATAGACTGTTAACTGCTCGTTAACCGTCTTCCTGTTCTCTTCCATTTTTGCTTCCAGTTCACCCTCTACACCGCCTGTTTTCACCTGGTCCGCATCGGGAAAAACCAGTGCCTCCAGACGGTGATCCTTGTTCATCAGGACTACTGCTTCACTGATATAGGGGAGATTAGCAAGCCTTGCTTCGATCTCTTCCGGGTAAATGTTCTGTCCGGAGGGGCCCAGCAGCATATTCTTGATCCTCCCCCTGATATAAATGTAGCCCTCACCATCGGTAACTCCCAGGTCCCCTGTATGGAGCCAGCCCTCCTCATCGATGGTTTCCCGGGTAGCCTCTTCATGCTTATAATAACCCTCCATCAGGTTCTCCCCCTTTACCAGGATCTCCCCGGGTTCATTGTAAGGATCAGAGGAATCGATCTTCAGTTCCATGATATCGAGTATTTTCCCGCTGGACCCTCTCCTGGTGGTCTTCCAGCCGTCATAGGAGATCAGCGGGCCACATTCGGTCATGCCGTACCCGATGGTGTATGGGAACCTGATGCGGTTCATAAATGCCTCCACCTCTGCACTCAGGGCCGCCCCTCCCAGCACCGCTTCCCGGAAATTGCCTCCGAAGGATTCAATCAGCTTTTGACGTATTTTTCCGTAGATGATATGATTAATACCCGGTATCCGGGTAAGTATTTTCATGGATCTCTTTTGCAGAGTGGGTTGTAATTTCTTTTTATAGAGTTTCTCAAAGAAAATCGGGGTAAACATGATCAGGCTTGGCCGGATTTCCGCAAAAGCCTTCAGGATAACAGGAGTGGCCGGGATCTTTCCCAGGATGGTCACATGAACCCCCTTTGCCAGCGGAAAAAGGAAGTCGAAAGCGCATCCGTAACAGTGGGCCAGGGGAAGGATAGCCAGCATCTGTTCCCCGGGATTCAGTTCCATGTGCCGGATGGCAAAATCGATGTTCCCCGCCAGACTGTTGGCCGTGAGCACCACCCCTTTGCTGAACCCGGTGGTTCCGGAGGTATAATTAATCTCTACGACCTCGCTGTTGTCCACCCCGGCATACCTGATATGTTCCCGGTTAAAGTTACCTGCATATTTCTTTTCAAACCGCTCCCCAACCTGTTCAAAGGCTTTCTTCATCCTGGCAGATGGTTTTGCTGACAGCAGGGAGAAGTCATCCAGTGCAATAATGGCCTTCAATTGCTTCATTTCATCCTCTGACAAAGTTCCCATGATCTGTTTATCCACCAGAAGCAAAACAGCATCGGAGTGGTTGATGATGGTGTGGGCGTCAGCTGGTTTAAAGTCGGACAGGACAGGAACCGCCACTGCTCCATAGGTAATTGCACTCATGAATGAGATGCACCAGTGGGCGGAGTTCTTTCCGAAAATGGCGATCTTATCCCCTTTCTCCACACCCAGCTCTCCGTAGAGCAGGTGAAGCCTGGCTACCCGGGCGGCCATTTCGCCATAAGAATAGGTAACACCCTGGTAATCGGAGAGGGCCGAATGGTCCCAGTTCTCCGCAAAGCTCTTTTCATAAAGCCTGATAAAATTTCGCCGGATCATGGATGTGCAGTTTTGATGTATCTAAATATAAGCAATCCTGTCAATGTTAAAAAACGCTTTATTCTATTCGGGAGATCGGCTATCTTTGCATCATCTTCCCAGATGTTCATAAAAACGACATACAGATGATCTGTTTCTTCCAGGTTCCCGACAACAAAATGATTGCGATTGAGGTTTCCCGGCAACTCCTGCCAGATGCCAGGCAGAAGCTCCAATGGTTATTCGGGGGAGCCACCTGCCTGGAGGAAAAGCACATCGATGGTTATTTTGTGGGGCCCAGGAAAGAGATGATCACTCCCTGGAGTACCAATGCGGTAGAGATCACACAAAACATGGGAATCAGCGGACTGCATAGAATTGAAGCGTTTTTCCGGGTGGAAGGAGCGGAGGCCGCATTCGACCCCATGCTGCAGGCACTCTACAATGGCCTTGACCAGCAACTCTTTACCATTGAACGCAAACCGGAACCCATTCTGGAGATCTCAGATATAGCTGCCTATAACAGGCAGGAAGGGTTGGCACTGAATGCAGAAGAGATTGCCTACCTGGAGGAAGTGAGTAATCGCATTGGCCGGAATCTTA